>CAVHIX010000061.1:0-9893 GCA_963636135.1 Anaerovoracaceae bacterium | reverse complement strand
ATAAAATTCGTATTAATTTCAGCCGAAATTCCAAGCATGAGAGTAAAAATTTTTTCTTTTTTGTTTTTGATTTTTAATTTTTCACTTTTTGCCCAAAATTCGCTTTTGATAAAACCGTCTGATATTCGCGTTGAAAGTGAAATGAATGATTCTGTTTTGGTTGGCGTTCATCTTTTTGTGCGAAAAACTCCTTCTGTTCAGTCTGTAATGCTCACGGAAACCACAAAAGACCCTCTTGGAAAATCTGACAATTACGCTTACCGTGCGATGAGCTACAATAAAATTAATGGAGATGAAAGCCGTTTTTTAAACGGGAAAAAATTGGAATCAGAATATGCAAAATTCAGTTTAATTGATTCAACTCCTGAAAAAGATGAAAATTTTGGCGAGGCCTTTCACATTTTTATTCCGGTTGAACTTCAGTTTGGCTATCCTTGGTCGCGAAATGGAAAAATTACAATCGGAAAGGGCACTTTTATAAATATTCGTGCGTTTGAAAAACCGTATGGCGACTATTCTGGGGAATTTTACGATAATCCGTACATGTTTGATTTTGAAAAACGAAAAATTGACAAAAAAGAAGAAATTATTTTAACTGACGATTACAATCCTGTTGCAAGTGAAAAATTTAGTGAAATTTCTGAAGAAATGATTTATTCGAAGGGCCCGGAAACAATTGTAGATGATATTTTAAAATCCCTTTTAAATATGAAAAGTCGGGACAAAATCGATGTAGTTTTTGCAGTGGATGCAACTGGCAGTATGAAAGACGACATTCAAAAATTGCGTGAAGAATTAATTCCCCGTCTGCTTGATGAATTGAAATCTTTTAAAAATGTGCGGTTGGGCCTTTTGCTTTATCGCGATTACGGCGACAATTTTAAATATAAAAATCTTCCAGTTAAGTTTTTTGATTTTACAGAAGATTTTGAACTTTTTAAAAAGAATTTAAATTCGTTTAAAATTACCGGAAAAGAAGGGGGCGACATTCCTGAGGCGGTTTACGAGGCCCTTTACGCTTCCCTTGAATTTTACAATTGGAATATGATTGACGCTGAACGAAAAATAATTTTAATCGGGGACGCTGAACCTCATCCTTTTCCGCGGGGAACAAAAAAATATACAAAAGATTTAGTAGAAAAAATTGCAAAAGAAAAAAATATTAAAATCGATGCAATTATTACTCCAGACGAAAAATCTTTGCGCGGCCGATAATTATTTTCTGTATTTTTCAGGAATTTGTTCTATGCTCAGTTTGCTTAATTTCTGGTAAGCGGGCGGAACGGTTCCGTATTCTAAATTTTCGTAAATGCTTAAAATTTCTGTAAACTGCAAATACGCTTTATTCCATTTTTCCTGTTTTAAATAGAGGCGTCCCAATTCGTAGCGGGCTTCAATGTATGTTTTTGTGTCCATTCCGTAACGCTGAATTGTTGCCAAATAGTATGCTTCTGATGCTTTATAATTTGCTAAATCGAGTGCATCTTGACCAGACTGAATTAATTGTGTTGCTGATGCGTTTTCCGGGATTGTTGGAACTGAATTACAACTAAAAAATGTAAAAGTGAATAAAATTGTCTGTAAAAGTAGAAGAGTTTTTTTCATGTTTTTCAGTTTATATTGCAATTGATAAAAATTCAATAAAATTTGACTTTGCAAAAAAAAATTAGTATCTTTTTTTAAAGTAAATGGTTAAATAGATATGAACAAAAGTGAAATAGATAATGTGCTAGAAAATGCTCCTGCAACCGTAAAAAGTGAATCAAATATATTTAAAGCACTCGAAAAAAACGATGATCTTTTTAAAATGGCATTTAAATATCAGGAAATTATGATGATTTACGAAAGTGCCATAAAACAAATTGAAACAAAACTTGATGTTTTAAATAAAGAATATAAAGTTACTGGCCGCAGAAATCCGATTGATTCTGTTCGTTCTCGAGTAAAAAGTCCGGTGAGCATTGCAGAAAAGCTTGAAAAAAAGGGACTTCCGGTTTCGTTTCAAACTATGACAGAAAATTTGAGCGATATTGCCGGCGTAAGAGTAATTTGTCCGTACATTTCAGATATTTATACGGTTCGCGATTTATTGCTTCGTCAGCCTGATATTACTTTAATAGAAGAAAAAGATTATATTGAAAATCCTAAAAAATCTGGTTACAGAAGTCTTCATATTGTAATTGAAATTCCGGTTTATCTTTCGAATACAAAACATAATGTAAAGGTTGAAATTCAGCTTCGAACGATTGCAATGGATTTTTGGGCGAGCCTTGAGCATGAACTTCGATATAAAACTTCTTCAAAAGTGCCGGAAAGTGTGCGCCGTGAACTTTTTAGAGTTGCCGAAACGATTGCAATGACAGACCGTGAAATGGAAGAAATTGCGATTGAACTTCAGGCGTTAGATTAATTTTTTAAGATTATTTTACAGAAAAAAATTATATTGAGATTTTACAAAATTTATGCTATTCTAAGAATGCAAATTTTATGTTGGTGGAAAAATGAATAAATTTATTTTAAACGAAAACGAAGATAAAGAAAAAAAAGCAGAAAATTCAGAAGCTTTAACAGAAAAATTTTTAAAAACTCGTCAAATTATTTTGTCAGGTGAAGTAAATAAAGAATTAGCTGCAAAAATTGTTCGCGAATTGTTTATTTTAGAAGCAGACGACAGCGAAAAACCAATTTATATTTATATTGATTCGCCTGGTGGGGATGTTGATTCTGGTTTTGCAATTTTTGATGCAATCAGATTTGTTTCTTGTCCTGTTTACATCATTGGAATCGGTTTAATTGCTAGTGCTGCGGCTTTAATTTTGCTTTCAGTTCCAAAAGAGAACAGATTTGGTTTTGAATACAGCCGTTATTTAATCCATCAGCCTTTGAGTGAAATGCGCGGGGTTGCAACTGATGTTGAAATTTATGCAAAAGAAATGGAAAATACTCGTGCCGTAATTAATCAGATTATCAGCGAACAGACTGGACAGAGTTTACAGAAGGTAACTCAAGATACAGAACGCGATTATTGGTTTGGTGCAAAAGAAGCAATTGAATACGGTTTAATCAGCAAAATTGTAAAAAATCGAAGCGATTTAAAATAATTTATGATTTTTGAATTAACTGATGAATTAAAACAAAAAATAATTCAGAATTTGGAAAATCAAAATGAAAAATTCGTTCTTGATGCAAAAAATTCTAATTTAATCTCTGTGACTGATTCATCTTTTAATGAGCGGTTATTAAATGAACAATTTTTTTATTTACCAGAATGGAATTCTAAAAATGGTTTTGAATTAATGCAGAATTTTGTAAATGCTTTGCATTCGCCATTGGCAAAAGATTCTTTGCAAAATATTCTTTATTCTGGAAGGGGGGTATTTAAAAGTTTTAAAACGGAATTAAAAAATTATCCGCAAATTGAAAAAGTCTGGCATTCGTATAAAAATCGAAAAATGTCTGCTTTTGTTCAGGTTTGGTATGACGAACTTTGTGAAATTTGGGGATTAGAAAAATTAGAAATTGAATCTGAAAATTTCGAAGATGAAAGTTTAGATCTCTTAAAAGACGATTTTTCTTTTAGAGAATATGATTTTTCAAAAGATAAAAGTAAAATTATTCAGTTATTTCGGGAATCTTGTTTGGGGTTAAATGGGGAATTTTCGCAATCTGTAACGGAAAGTGTTTTTAATTTTTGGCAAAATCAGTTTTTACAAAATGAATGTCAAAAAGGTTATATTTGCAATACTTTACAAAATGGCGTCGCAGGGGCGTTTACTTTTTTATCTCAAGAAAATCAGACAGAAAAATGTGCAAATATCACGAGTTTTTTTGTTTTAAAAGAATTTCAGGGACTCGGAATCGGAAAAATGCTTTTGGAAATGGGTTTTAGATTATTAAAAAAACAAGGATTTAAATGGATTTTGTTAATGTATACTGCAATTCCTAAATCATTGGAAACTTTATTAATTAAGTACAATTTTTTAAGAACAGATTTTGGTTTTATTGCAGAACTTCAAAATCAATAAAATTTTTAGAGGTATTTTATGTATCGTAATTCAGAAATTGATTTAGAAAATTTACAGGAATTTTTAAAAACAACAGTAGAGAGAGTTAAAAGTCAGGAAGATCCTGATGTATTAAATAGCGTAAAAAAAGTTTACAAAAAGACAGTGCCTTTTTCAATGAGACTTTATGTAGCCGCTTTACTTGCAAAAGAAGCTCAAAAATCTTTTAGAGGGCATTACCGCTCAAACAAAAAAGATTTTTATGAAAATAAATCTAAAGTAAAAGCAGAAAGATCTTCTTATCGTGAAAGAAAAGTTCCAACAGAATCTTCTGCAGAAGAAAAACAACCACGCGTAAGAGTTCAGATTGATCCAAGCGTTGCTTCTACAATTTTTATCAGCATTGGTCGAAATCGTCATGTTTTCCCACGCGATTTAGTTGGAATGCTCATCAGTGTTTCAGGCCTTGAACGCGACAGAATTGGGGACATCAAAGTTTTGGCAAATTATTCTTTTGTTCAGCTTTTTAAAGAAGACGCCGAAAAAGCAATCGCAACTTTGAATGGTTATGATTACCGCGGAAGAAAACTTTCTGTAAGTTATTCTCGCTTAAAGGATGAAGAAGCAGAAACTGTAACAGGGCCTGTTTCTCAGGAAATTCAAAATCAGTCAGATGAAGATGCTGCCGCTTATGCCGCTGCGGAAAGAGCTGCTTCTGCAAATGAGCCGTTCAGTGCACCACATCTTTCTCAGGATGCAGAATAAAATTTTGTAAAATAAAAAAAGGCCTTTCAAAAAATTGAAGGGCCTTTTTTTGTTTTAAACTGATTTTAAAATTCCGGCTGAAGGAAAAAAGTTATTTTTTGATTTGTAACGGGGTGGAAAAAGCTTAAAAATTGTGCGTGGAGCAAAAGTCGTTCTTGGGGAAGGCATTTTCCGTATAAAGTGTCGCCGATAATCTGGTGGCCAAATCCGTGAAAATCAGCACTTGCAAGACGTAACTGGTGAGTTCGCCCGGTGTGCGGAATAAATTTTATTCTGGTAGCTTTAATTTTTTGCCCGAGCGGATTTTTATAGTTTTCGTAGTTTAAAATTTCAAATTCAGTGATGGCGCTTTTTCCATTTTGGCGGTCCCAAATTTGGTGCGGGCGGTTTTCAATGTCAAGACGGAAAAAAAGTTCCATAATTCCAGATTTTTCGTCTTTCCATTTTATAAAATCGTTTTTTTCATAATCAGATTTTTTTACAATCCCGTCGAGAAGGGCAATGTATTCTTTTTGCACGAGACGATTTTCAAACTGTTTATTCAAATTTTTGTGCGATTCTTTGTCAAAAGCCAAAACCATAAGCCCGCTGGTTTCCATGTCGAGCCGGTGAACGGAAGGCTGTTCGATGCAGGACGGAAAAAGATTTTTTACTCGAGTTGCGATTGAATCTTTTTTTTCTTTGGTGCGGCCCGGAACGCTCAAAACCGAAGATTGTTTATTCACAACGATAATATTTTCGTCGCGGTAAACGATTTCAAGGCCCAACATTTCCGGCAAAATTAATTTGCATCGATTTTCGCAAGGTTCAATTTTCTGTAAGTTTTTAAAATCTGTATTTTTGTCGTAAAAAACTTCGCACATTGAAACGATTTTATACGATTTTTTGTTGGCGTAATTGATTAATTTTGGTTCGCAACAGTCGCCGGTTCCAGTTGGTGGAAGATTTTTTTTGCAGATTGAAAGAAGATTTTTTTTTGTTCCGTTAAAACAGTAAAAATTGTAAAGAGAATAAACTTTTTTTAGTGACTGGGAACACAAAACTGTTCGTTTTTCGCGTAAAATTTGTTCTTCTTTGGAAATTTCATTTTGAAATCTGTTTGATTTTAGAGAATTTATTTTTCTAGGCGAAACAATCGGCGGAACAAATTTTTTATCAAGATTTTTTAATGGTGAATCTTTTTTTTCAATTAAGATTTTTGAAATTCCTGAAACGGTATATAAAATCTTTTGTTTATTTTTGAAAGTGCACAGCGCAACTCCAATCATTATTCCTTGATTTTTTCGTTCAGGGCTTTCTTTTGAAATCTGCTTTAAAATTATTTTATTTTCGTTTAGAGATTTTACAATTTCTTGGCAAATTTCAAAAGCGCGTGTTTCGCTGAATGGGGGAAACATTTTACAGCCCGCGGATTTCTACAGTTCCATCTTCTTTTGCAATGAATGCAATCGGCTTATTTTTTGTAAAAAATCCGACTTCGACGACGCCTGTAATGTCGTTTATAACATCTTCCATTTTTTTTGCGTCAACAGGATTTTGCCAAAGGCAGTCTACAATCTGATTTCCGTTATCAGTGATTACAGGGCCGCATTTTCTTACCCCCTCGCGAAGAGTAACTTTTGCGCCCAGGCTTTCAAGTTTATTTTTTACAGGAACATAGGCTTCCCCGATAATTTCAACAGGAAGCGGAAATTTTGTTCCCAAAGTTTTAACAGATTTTGAAGAATCAGCAACGATTACAAAAGTTTTTGCATTGTAGGCAACAATTTTTTCGCGTAAAAGGGCAGCTCCTCCGCCTTTAATACATGAATTTTCAGTGTCAATTTCGTCTGCCCCGTCGATTGCTAAATCCAAAGAACCGTTTATAATTCTGTCTTTGAAAGAATAAACTGGAATTCCCCAATCGGCACAGGCATTTTCTGTTTGAAAACTTGTAACAACAGCTTTAATGTCTTTTAAAGTTCCGTCTTGGATGAGTTCTGCAATTCTTTTTACAGCTGGGAGGGCAGTAGAGCCAGTTCCAAGCCCGATTTTCATTCCGCTGAAAATTAATCCTTTTTGAACTAAAGTGTCAACCGCAGTTTTTGCAACTAATTGTTTTTGTTCGTTTTGTGATAAAGCCATTTTTTATTCCTTTTAATAATCTATTCCTGTGAAGAATTTAAATTGTTTTTCGCCTTGAAATTTTAACATTGGAAGTCCGTTGCAAACATCGCAGCCGGCATTTTTTGCGCATTTCATAACGGCGGTTTCTTCCGGGTCGTAAATAATGTCCATTAATTTTTCGTTTCCGCGGAATTTATAAAACCAGATTGGATTATTTTCTTTTGAAGAAGGGGCAGTCGAATGCATTCCAACATTTGTAGTCTGAATTATTAAATCTGAATAGCGATCCAAAATTGAAACTGATTCTTCTGAAAGTGGCGCGTAATCGAATCCGAATTTGTCAGCGAGAGTTTTTGCGTGATCCAAAGTTCTGTTGAAAACGCAAGCTTTGCCGCCCATTTGTTTTACCGCGAAGGCAACCGCTTTTGCAGCTCCTCCAGCACCGATAATTGCAACTTTTTTGTGTTTTAATTTGTGTTCGCCTAAAAATTGCTGAAGGGCACACATCACGCCGAACGCATCAGTATTTCGTCCAACCCAAAGATTTTTATTTCTGAAAACCGTATTGCATGCCCCGATTTCGCCAACCTGAACATCAACTTCGTCTAGAATGTTTAAAAGTTTTTCTTTGTACGGAACTGTAACTGCCATTCCCGAAACGCCAACTTGTTCAGCAAATGCAAAAGATTCTTCTATTGAAGTTGAAGCGAGCGGAATAAAAACTGCATTTATGTTGTGGGCCTTGTATCCTTCGTTGTGGATTTTTGGGCTTGAAGTAACTTTTAGCGGAAATCCTGTAACGGCAAAAATTTTTGTTTCTTGATTTAGATTTCTGAAATTGTAAAGTTCAACCAAAGTTTTCGGATCAATGTGCCCAATTCCCTGAACATTTTGCATAGTTTCAAGTGGGGAAGTATAGGTCAAATATGAACCGGATTTATACGCCAAAATCCTTGAAGGAAGGCCTAAATTTCCCATTGCACAAACGATAAATTCCTGATTTTTAAGTTTTTGAGTTTCCTTAAAAAGATTTGTAACATCTTGCAAAGTTTTTGGCATAAATGCGATTTTTGGAATTTCGTTTGAAGATTGTTTAATATCCATTATTTGCTGGCTAAGATTTTCAACTGGCCCGTCAAATTTGTGAAGGGAACGAATAATTTTTACGCCAAATGCCGAAGCCGCATCTAAAAGACTTGGAACATTAAAATCAGTTTCAAAATCTACGTACGCAAAATTTTTTGAAGGGTCTGTGTCGGCAAACGCAAGAGCTCGGGCAAAAAGTGTAGTCCGCGAAAATTCGTTTCCAGAAAAAGCACCGCCTTCTGCAACTCTTCGGATTGTTAAAATACACGGAACATCAATGTAACTTGGAAAATTGCGAACTAAAAGCTGCTCTTCCTCTGAAAGATGGTCAACGCGCAATTCTACTAAATCAATGTATTCCCGATATTTTTGAACGATTTCTGCGTCTTCTCTTAAAGTTTTGCAAGTAAGGGAAAGACAAATTTTAGGGTTTGCCACAATTTTCTCCAGATTAATTTACAGTTATTTTTTTAGATTCTTTTCCGCTTACGAATAAAGTTAAAGTCGTGCCTTTTTGAACAGCGTACGGAATTGTAACAGATCCACCAGTGTGTAAGAAATTTACAAGTGTTGTAGTGTTATTTTCTGAATCAGTTGCGTCTAATCGCATTTGAACAGGGTACGGATATTCAACAAGAGAATCTTTAAAAATTCCGTAAATTGTTTTTTCAATCGGCGTTCTAGGAAGGGCAAGATTTACAGTAACGCGCGAATAATTTTTAATAAATTCTGTGTCGAATTGCTGCTGATCTGTAACGGTTCCAGGATTTTCATTTTCAGTGGCATTGTGGCTTTCAAAATCGTAAACTAAACGGCTGCTTGCCATTTGAGAAAGCATCTGTTCGACAGTTTTTCCGATTAAGTAAGGCACTCTTGTATTGTCAAAAGTAGGTCCGCGGCTTACAACGAGTTTTAATGTAATCGGTTCAGAAACTTTTGTTCCTTCTGGAGGATCTTGTTCAAGAATCGTGCCTGCTGAAGAAAGATCGCCTTTGTATTCTGGAGCGGCTAAAATAATCAGCGGATTTGAAGATCCTGCAAAAGTCGTTTGAATGTTTAATTTTACTTCGTCGTAATTTTGGCCTACATAATTTTCCAATTCTTGAATTACAACGCCTCGGCTTACAACAAGATTTACCCGGCTGTAACCGCGAACGATTGCTCCGGCTTTTGGTTCCTGATCTAAAATCGTATTTTCATCATCAGGATTATCTGAATAGCGCTGAGTGATTTTTGGATATAATTCCTTGTTCTGCATTTCGATTAGGGCATCGCGCAAAGTTTTTCCTGTAACGCTCGGAACTAAAACTTTTTCGGCTCCCTTGATGTGTGTAAAAAATACAGTAAAACAAATTAAAATCATTATTAAAAATGCGAAAATCAAAGTGATAGCAACGCTTTTTTTGCCAGATTGAAGACCTTCAAAATAGAACTGAATGCTTTTTCGGGTAAAAATATTTTTTACAGATTTTGTAAATTTTTTTTCTTTTAACTTATTAAAAAAATCTTTATTCATATAGAACACTTTAGCAAATTTTAGATTTATTTACAATAAAAACTAAAAAATCGTTATTGAGGGGGGAGATATAAAAAAAAGTGCATCTTAAAAATTGTTTTTGGGATGCACTTTTATAATTTAATTGATTGTTTAAATTTTATTTTATTGTAAGTTCACCAATTTTTTTGTAGTTGTCTTCCTGGTCGTAAACTTCTATTGTTCCTTGAATAATTCCAACAAGAGGAATTTTGTTTTCTTGTGCAAGGGAAGCTGCAAATGTGTTGTATTCTTTTGAATCAAAAGCAGCAAGCTTGTATTTTAATAAAATTTTAACTTCCTTATTGATGTTTCCAGAACTGTATTTTCTTCCTTGGAGAAATGTTTTAGCAGTATTTTTTTCCATAGCAATAAAGTTGTATTTTTCAAGATCTTGA
>CAVHIX010000060.1:0-10126 GCA_963636135.1 Anaerovoracaceae bacterium | reverse complement strand
ATTTTTGCATTAAATTTTCCTGAAACCACAACCGTTCCAAACATCCGGCCATTTGCACAAATATTTGCACGAGTATTCATAAATCCGTTGAAAACAAAATCCGGATTGTCAGAATAATTTTTGTATTCCATTGTTACAACGCCGTTAAATCCTTTTAGCGAGGTTTTGTAACTTAAAGTGCCAGAAAGAGAGCCCTGAACACATTCTTTTCCGAGTTTTGAAAGATTATTTTTTTTGTGCATTAAAGTTAATTTTGCATGCGAATTATAAATTTCTGTGTTGTACAAATTAAAAAATTCCAAAAAATCAGGATTTTCACTTACAATTTTTTGAATTGAAGAAGCATTTTCAGTTTGCGCAAAAACACACGCACAAAGAATTAAAAGTGTACACACGCAAAAAAGATTTTTATTCATTTTTATCATTATTTACTTTCCTCTCCTACTTTCCAGTCAACTTGTCCTTCATCAAAAATTACAGTTCCGTTACTATCTGATGTGCGGTCAAGTTCGTAAGTTGTAACTGAATAATATCCGCCGCCGGCAGCGCCACCTTTAATCTGCAAATTATCGTAAACGGCTTTTCCTGGATACATTCCCTGGAATAATTTTACATTTGTACAAACCCAAGTTTTATTATTGACTTTGTCGTTCAATTCCCCGGAATAAGTGTAATCTTCATAGTGATAACAATTTACAGTTCCGTGCATATTTCCGTTTGCACTCATATTTGAAGTTGTATCTGTATTTCCGTTTAAAACATAATTTAATCCGATTACAAACTGACCAGAACTTGAAGTTCCCAAAATTGTGTGATCTGAATAATTTGTATAAGGCATTGTAATTTCTGCCCCGAGCCCTGCAACAGCCGCTTTATAAGAAAGAGAACCGATTGAACCATTTACCGGAAGATAGGCCTTAATTGATTCGCTACCGACTTTGTCCAAATCGTTTGGTTTATGCATAAGAGTCAATTTTGACTGGCTAGTTGCAACTTCTTTATTGTATTCGCGGAACCACTGATCGCGGGTAATTGCACCGTATCCCCAACTTTCACGATTTCCACCATTTTCTGGCATATCGTTAGAAGGATTATTAGAATTTTTACCCTGTTTTAAATCGTTTACAGAAGTAACTTTATAGAAATAGAATTGTCCAGCCTTTGCTGAATCGTTTGCGTCGTAATAATACAAAGTTGTAACCGGTTCATCTGTAATCTTTTTAAATGAAGAATCGATTTTTGTAGAGCGGTAAACATTGTAACCGTATGGCGCGTTTCCTTCAGTTGGAGCTGACCACGAAATTTTTACCGGATAAACATTGTTAGAATTACAAACCCAAGATTCTCCCATTTCTGAAGAAAGATTTTTAGTTTTTGTCGCAGAAACATTTTTTGGAGATTCCGGAACAGGGGCAACAACTTCAGAATAATCTGATTCTGAATCGGCACAACCTGAATAAAGCGTTGTAATTTTATAATAAGGTTTATTTTCAACTTCAATGGAAATATATTTTTCATCATCGTAGTCAAAAGTTGTACATTCAGTTAAAACATTTGGAGTTCCGTCTTTTGAATCAAGATAATAAATTCGGTATGTGAAATCAAGATTTTGTTCTAAATGGCCTAACGCAGGCTTGAATTTTAAAATCTTTTTAGATGAAGAAGAACCTGTCAAAACTGAAACATTTTCCGGAGGGCTCAAAAGGTAACCCGAAGCGTCATCAGATTTTTCACTGAATGCAGATTTTATTTTTTCGTTGTTTTCGTCAATATCAACAGTCTGAATGTAATAATAATAAGTTACAGAAGGTTTTAAATTTGAAGAATCTGTATATTCCGTTACATTTTCAAGGCCGCTTTTTACCAAAGTATAAACGCTGTCGGCACTGCTGTTTCTGTAAATTGAAACCGAACGAGTTGTGCCCGTTGCAGCATCCGAAAGGGCATTCCAAGTGAGCGTTAGAGATTTTTTTGATTCAGCGTACGGATTTACAACTTTGATTCCCGTTGGAGCCGTTGGAGCGCCGTATTGCAAAGAATATCCCATTGCCAAAGAAGATTCAGCAGAAGAATTGTCGTTATTTTTTGCAACGACTTTGTAATAAAACTCAGTTCCCCGCTCTGATTCAAGCATTAAATCTTTATAAGAAAGTTCGTTTGATTTTACGCTTTTTATTTCTTCAGCATTTGTGCCGTTTTCTTTTTCTGTGCGGTAAATAACATAATCTGAAGCACCCGGAACAGAAGACCAAGTAAGATAAATGTAACTTTCATCTGAACCTTTAGACGCTTCAACATTCTGAGGACTAGACAAAAGCCGACCCGAATACAAAACTGGCGCAATCAAGTTTCCGTCAGAATCTTTTTGGTCAAAAACAGTCGTAAAATCTGATTCAAGGCCACTAGAAACATTTCGTGCCTGAATCCTGTAATAATAAATATTATTGTATTCCGAACTAGAACTTGAAGGCTCATTTAAAATTACATCTTCGTATTCAGTTTTTGAACAATAATTTTTTAAAACTTCAAATTTGTCTTCAGTAACTTCAGTTTCTTCCGCAGATTTTGTAGTGTCAATTACGGCGCGTTCAATATAGTAAGAAGTTGCATTATCTACCTTTGACCACGAAAGTTTAATACGATCCGAATACTGATGAGAAGAAACGAAAACCTGCGACGGAGTGTCCAATTTTGTAACCTTAGAACTAGCTTGAACAAAAGTGTCGAGCCCCGTAGAAACATTGTCAAAACTCATAGGAATTTTTTCTTCAAAAAACGCATAACAAGAAGAAAACAAAATGAGAGAACTTAAAAGCAATATATTTTTTAAGAATTTCATAAACTTTTCCTTTTTAGCAAAATTAGTTATTGTACGGAGGCCACCAACCGTAATCAGTTGATTTTATCCAACAATGATCATCTGAAATCTGAATTGGGAACCATTTTCTTCGAACTGAGCTATCGTTAGTATCAACTAAAGTTGTTCCGTCTTTTATAATTTTAAGTTCACTTGAGCTTGTACAAGTAACAGTTAATTCACCAGAATAACTTTTCAATTTTGAAAGCTCTGAAACAACATTATTTACAGTAACTTTAAATCCTTCAGTCCTAAATTTATTAAGGTACGAATCTGATAAACCATCTGTTCTAGTTGAAACATTTGACATTGAAACACTGATAAGAGAAACATAATCACCAGTAGGAAGCAATTGAGACGGAGCATAATTACTCATAGAAACATCAGCTTTATATTTTCCAACTTCACTATCCCACAACAATGCGGAAATAAGACTTCTACTACCAAAAGTTGCAGAGCCACCATTAGAAGTTGTTAAATTATTACCAGCTTTATATTCCAACTCACTTTCTACGCTTGACAAATCATCAGCACCACCACCATTTTTATAAAATCCATAAGCGAGAACTAGCATTGCAGATTTTGTAAGTTCTTCGTTTGTTATCTGGCGATAGGCGTAAATTGCAAAATCTGTATTAATTTCATCATCGCCACCAAGTTCAACTTCTGGGGTTTCTTCACCTGTTAAAACGACTTTGTAATAATGTTTTGCATTTCTTAAAACTTTTAAAAGTCCGTTTGTATTTGTTTTAGATTTATCAACAAATCCTTCTGGTGTAAGATTAATTGAATTTCTGTAACGAGTTATTACAGTTTCATTTGAAATTTCTGTATTTGTTTCAAAAAGTTTTGAAGATTCAATTTCGCCAACTTTTGTCCATTCAGCAGACAAATCAGGATTCATTATATAGAATTCATATTTTGAAGGGCCTAAAGCAGCCAAAGAAAAATCCCATTTATTCCAGTTTATCTGTTCAGTGTAATAATTTTCATCTTCAGTGTATGTTGTTCCGCTTAAAGTTCCGTTGTACATTGCTCTAAAATAAATATTTTGTAAATATCCTTTATTTGCAGGTTCAACTTCAACTCCATCCGGATAATTATAACGATCTTCTTTTACAGTTTTTAAAGCAGAAATCAACGAATTTGGAACATCACTAATTGTTTTTTTATCGCAATTATATTTTACAATATATTCATAAGGCGTAAATCCTTCCGAATAATCAGGATTGTAAGTATAAGTTACATAATCCGCAGGAACAACGCTAGTATTTAATTTTGTCCATTTTTGATATTCTGAAATTTCAGTAGAATATTTCTCTTTATCACCATTCCATTTTTCAAGTTCTTCATCTGTAACAAATTTTCTTCTGTAAATTGAAGGGCTATTTTTTGTATAGAACGGTTTTTCAAACTTAAGATTTAATTTTCTGCCGTCCTGGGCTTTTTCAGCATAAATATTTTTTGCATATCCGTAAGTTGCGCCTTTTTTTACTGCCAATTCTTCATCAGTTGTATTTCCTTCAGAATCAGTCTTTTTTGTATAATTTACAGCAGAAGAATCTTTTAAAAGTAACGGATTTTCATCAACAAATTCAAAGTCACTAGAATCGCCGCCTTCTTTTATAGGAATGATTACATAATCATATTCAATCCCCCACGCGATTTTAGACTGATTTTTCTGATATTCAACGCCTTCATTTCCTTCAGAAGGTTCAGCATACACATCAGAAAGTGTAAAAATCTTTTTATCTGAAGAAACTTTTGAACTTACTTTACAGCGAGTACCAATATTTTCAGTTTCACCAGAAATTAAATCAAGTGAATATCCACTATCCGCACTAGAATCAACATGATAATAATAAGTATCCGGCTGAGTTGTAGAATATGGGTCTTTAGTAAGACGATGAATAATATAACCTTCAGCACCTTTTACTTCATCCCACTGAACTGCAATTGTATCTTCATAAACATTGCTTTCACTGATTTGATCTGCAACTTTTGTATTCAACAAAGCAGGCCCAACAGTTTTTACTTCAATTTTGTTTTCAGTTTGATTATCTTCAGTTTGTGAACTAACGGCTTTTACAGTCAAATCAATCGGTAACCCTGAAATATCGTAATTATTATAACCGAACGGATTTTTAATCTTACAAGTGTAATAACTTACGCCATCTTTTGATTCCTGTTTAATTTCTGTAGTTGAAGATTCACAAATATTTTCTGAATAAACGCTTTCGTCCTGATATTTTGCTTCTACAGTAAAACCAGAAGTAACATTATTATCAGAATCAAGCTTAACATCCGCCTTTTGAACTTCAGACCATTTTACATAAATATTATCGTAATCATAAGAAACGATTTCTGGATTTGCCGTACCCAAAGTTTGAGAATATTCAGAATACTCTTTCTTTTTTGAAATACCGCTTTTTACATTTAATGTGAATAATCGACTTTCATCCGAAACCGCTGAAATTTTATAAGTCGTAGTTCCCGAGCCAGTTGAAATATCTTCGATTTCTTCTTCGCTAACAGTAACTGCTTCTGCATCATCTGAAGTTTTATAAGAAATTGTAATTTGAGAATTCGGAATTTCTTTCCAGCTTAAAATAAATTTATTTGCAAATCCGTCTTGAACTACAAAATTTTCAATATCTGGCATTTGAGAAGAATCTCTTAAAACTACAATATTTTCTGAAGATTTATTTTTATAAAGTTCTTCACCAGTTGCAGCGTATTTTATTGTAAGTTCGTATTCGTAGTATCCCTGATTGTCGTTTGTAATATCATTTTCCGGAACGAATTCTATTTTTTTATTTGTAACATCTTTTTTTCGTGAAGTTTCAGTTTCATTTCCGTTTTCTAAAACATCAGACTGAATGGCATCTTTTGTTAAAGTCAAATCTGAAGCATCAGAAAATTGCTTAAAATACTGAGATATTTTATATGTGTACGGATAACTTTCACCTAAAGCCGTAAAATCGTCAGCATAATCTTCAAAATTAAGATTAAAAGAGATTGCAACATTTGTTATTATATTCTCATCCCCTTCATCATAACTATAGTCCGACTTGATACTAAATGTTGGAACGCTCAAAAGCCAGCCTTCGTCGCTAGAAATTGCATCTGCGGAAGAAATTGTTTTTCGCGTATCGTCAACATACGATTGAATTCGGTATTCGTACTGAGTGCCACGAATTGCCGTATAATCTGTAAATGTAACTTTGTAGCCAGGAATGTAATCTGGGTAATTCTGATTCATTTCTTCAGAACCGCTTGCTTCAACAGTTACGCCGTATTTTTCACCAGAATCAGCTTTGACTTCATAATTTTTTGTTGCAGAAGAAGAATCGCATGTAAAATGATAAATCTTTTTTGCATCATTTGATTCAGAAATTGAAGAAAGACGGTCAACAATCGTTTCATAAGTTGAAAAATCCGATTTTACTTTTCGTTCAATTTTAAAATACAACGGACGAGTTCCATATACACCCGAAGATTCCTGATATTCGCACAAACTTGGAAGATTAAAACTTAAATTCAAACCAGAAACGCTTCTTCCCCGCTGAACAGAAAAATTATTTACCGCAACTGGAGTCATTTTTCGTGCAGTTTCGGCGTCAACTTTGCTGCTGTTTTCAGTTTTTGAAGTGTCGTTTATATTGTAGGCCTTTACAAAAAAGTAATAAGTCGTTTTTGGAGTAAGATTTGTAAAAGTGTAAGAATAATTTATAATTTCATCATCCGAAGAAGGATTAAAATCTGATGCGCTTAAAACTTTTTTGAAATTGTCGTTTTCAACATCATCTTTATCGCTAGAATCCAAAGCTAGAACTTCAAATCTTGCATTTTCGTAATATTTTGATTTTCGAGTGCTACAATTATCCATATACCAGCGGACTGTAGCCTGAGTTCCAGATTCGTCCTGCTCAATACTCGTAATCTGAGGAGTTGCAAGCGTTGTTCCAAAAACTTTTTCACTCGGACTCGATTCTTTTTCATCAATGTTTACAGTTGTAATGTAATAATATTTTGAAATCCCCGAATATTCCTGAATTGTGGCCTCTGTAGTTGTAGATTCGCCAACTCGTTCCCACAAAGAAGAATCTGTTTCCGGCGGAGGATTTTGATCAGTTGAATAAATATTGTATTTTGTTGCGTTATTCGTTGACTGCCATGAAATTTTTACTTGTTTTACAGCCCCTTGCGAAATTGAATTGATAACCGGTGGCTTTAAATCCGAAGAAGAAGTTACACCTTTTGCGATTTTTTCAAGAGTTTCATCCGGAATAATATTGTTCGCACATGAAACAACCAAAAAAGACAAAACCGAAAGAAAAACAAACGATTTTTTAAACATAAGTTCCCCAAAAAATATGAGATTTAAAATTAGACAAGCAGAATTTAATAAAGTTTCAAAATATATCAAAAAAAATTTATTGAAAAACCAAAGAAAATTCAAGAGTCCCCACCCTTAAAAATGACATTTTTTTTCAGTTTGTCAAAATAAAGAAATTAATTTTATTTCTTCCAGAGGTCGTATTTTTCACACTCGAGGATTTTTCTGGCATTTAAAACGCGTTCTTCAGTTGGGCTTTCAGTGTCTTTTAAAACATAATCGAGTCCCAAATCTTTGTATTTTATGGCGCCTAATCCGTGATATGGTAGAATTTCAACGCGGTAAACATTGTGCAGCGTTCGGATAAAATCGCGGGTTTGAGTTAAATATTCGTCGTTATCGGTAATTCCAGGGGTCAAAACATGACGAATCCAGATTGGCTTTTTAATTTCATCAAGATAATGAAACATTTCAACGATATTTTTTGAACTTTGCCCGGTGAGTTTTATGTGTTCCTGTTCGTTAATGTGTTTTATATCCATCAAAAGAATGTCTGTCACATCCATCAATTTTTGAAAAGTTTTAAACCATTCGCCTTGTTTTGTAAAAGGGCCCCCCGCAGTGTCAATACAGGTATTTATATTCCGTTCTTTGGCTTTTGTAAAAAGTTCGAGCAAAAAATCAATCTGAAGCAAAGGCTCTCCCCCACTCACAGTAATTCCGCCTTTTTTACCCCAATATTCTTTACAAGATTCCGCTTCAGCCAAAAGTTCTTCAGCAGTGTAAAGTTTTCCTTTGGTCATATTCCAGGTATCAGGATTATGGCAGAAAAGACAACGCATTTTACAACCGCTAAAAAAAATTATAAAACGCGAACCAGGCCCGTCGGCACAACCAAATGATTCTAACTGATGAATATAACCTTTCATAAAATCCTCGAAAAATTTTTTATTAAAAACTAATTTCTTCTATTGTAACAGTAGGTTTTCCAAAAATATCACCACCTTCAATATGAAGAACATAAAATTTTTTATCCTTAAAAAGGGCCCCAATATTTTCTTCTACAAAACCGATTTCTGAAGTGTGCCGTTCGTGAGTATGCCCATCATAAAGCCCAACGCAATTATTACTTGCCAAAACTGAAATTAAAGTGTTTCGTTCAACTGTATTCTGAAAAATAAAATAATCTTTTTGACTTGCATAAACCGGAACATGCGTAAAAACGATTTTATATGTAGAAGTGTCTTTTCCAATTGCGGTTTTAAATTTTATCATCTGCTGACTGTTTGTTTCGCCCCCCAAAGAAGCACTCGCAGAATCCAAAGCGTAAAAACTCAAAGAGGTAGAAACATCAATATCATTTTCTAATTTATAGAAAGAAGTGTACGGATAGCAGATTTTTTTATAATTCAGCCAGCCGGTATTGTACAAATCATGATTTCCTAAAAGATTGAAAGTTTTAATTCCCATTTCGTCAAGCTTTTCTACAATTTGCGTCTGGTATTTCTGAAATTCGCTTTCTTTTCCGTGATCAGCTAAATCCCCCAACGAAAAACAAAATGCCGGTTTTTGATTTCCAGAAAGAGAAGAAACTTTTTCAAGGAAAGATTTAATATTTTCGTCTTCGTTTCCAAATTTATCGATTCCAATGTGAATATCAGAAATCAGCATTATTCGGTAATCTGACAATCTAATTTTACTAATCGCGTCTTTATATCGTTCTTCTTTATAAACATACTCTGATTCTGAGCTATTAAAAGAATAACCAAGTTCGTTTGCAAGTTTTAAAGTTTTCATTGTATTTGCGCGAACATTTACCGGATATTTTCTGTAAAATCCCTGCTCCAAACCGTATTCACACCCAGAAAAAATAAACGCAAAAAGTACAAAGGCCAAAATTTTAAATTTATTTTTCATTTTTATTCCCATTTTTTTTGATAAACTAAAATCTGTATTTTATAAATGCCCTTTCGTAAATTGCGCTCAAATATCCGCTCAAAGTGAAAAAGTCGATGTAGCAAAGTTCAAGTTCAGCACCAACAGAAAAATTCTTTTTTGGAGTCAATTCAAATCCGCCAATAAAAGATGGGGCACAGAAAAGATGATATTTATACGGCGTAAAAGTATCAAACTGAAAATAAGTAGAAACAAAATTATTAATCTTCCATCTGAAATCAAGGTCAAAAGCCACACAATGATTTTTAAGCCACGGAACAGTATCTTCAATCGCGTAAATTTTAGATCTTTTCAGCATATAACCAACTCTTCCGGTAAACTGAAAATGCTTTAAAGTGTTATAACGAAAAAATCCAAGGAAAAGACCGTCAAATTCAGTAAACAAATCAGGATTTATCAAAAGATGGAACCGAGTTTCAAGCCCAAAATTAAAATGAGCCCAAAATGTCGGAGCATAACGAACAAACGCCGTAAGATTTTCGCGGGTATCGTAATGATTAATCCCAATGCTCGCTTCCAATTCATTCATATCAAAATCAAAACTCAAATCATAAATTTGTCCGCGCGGGACCCAGTTGTACTGATTAAAAAGACTTAATCCCCCAGTCAAAGTATATGTTGCCGGACGAGATAAAAACTGAACCGTCGGAAATTTAGATTTATTCTTTTCAACTTTTTTTAATTGTTCACTTTCTTCTATTTTTTCAGAATTTTCAGAGGAAGAATCTTCAGTATTTAAAATATTTTCTTCAGCAAACAAAACTGAAAATGCTAAAAAAAATACAAAAATTAATGATTTATTTTTCATAAAAACTATTATTAGCACAATTTTTTATTTAACTCAACATTTTAATTTTTATGTAAAAATATAAAGAAAAGAAGCCGCCATTTGACGAAAAGAAAAAACTGATGTATTAAAATTACAAAGGAATTAATTCTGGATGTAACAAAAATTCAATAAGGTTACAATGAAT
>CAVHIX010000059.1:0-10266 GCA_963636135.1 Anaerovoracaceae bacterium | reverse complement strand
GTTGAACAAAAAATCATTCAAAATACAAAAAATGAATCTTCAGATTTACTAAATTTTTCAGAATTAAAAAATCTTGTTGCAACAAAAACTGGAAATCTTGTTCATTTAAGTGAAAATTCAGAAAATTTCAACTTAGATTTGCTAATCGATTTAGGAATCGCCTAAGGAATTTTATGTCAAAACAAAAACTCAAAGAAGGCCTTGAACTTTTAAATTTTTCACAGGAAAAAATCGCTCAAATTATTGAAAAACTTGATTTTTACATAAGCGAAATAATTTTATTCAATTCAGCATACAATTTAACAAATACAAGCGACTATTCGGAAATTGCAATTAATCATATTTTAGACACTCTTTCCGCAGTAGAAATTTTAAAAAATCTTACAAAAGAAATTTCTAGCGAAAAAATAGAATTTGCAGACATCGGTTCTGGCGGCGGGCTACCGGGAATTCCACTTGCAATCGTTTTTCCGGAATTTAATTTTACTCTTGTAGAACGAATGGACAAAAGATGCGCATTTTTAGAAAACGAAAAGGCCCTTTTAAACTTAAATAATGTAAAAGTTATTAAAAGCGAAGCTGAAAAAATAAAGCCGAACAGTTTTGACATCACAACTTTCAGGGCATTCAGACCATTAGACGACCATTTTGCAAAAACTCTTTTAAATATTACAAAACAAAACGGATTTTTAGCCGCATACAAAGCAAAAAAATCAAGTATTCAATCTGAAATGGCTGCAATCAAACAAATAATTCCTGAATACAAAATAAAAGAACTGTCTGTGCCATTTTTAACACAAAACAGTTCTTCTAATGACCGCGAACGGAATTTGGTAATCGTAAAAAAAATCTAAACAGAATTATTTTTCAAGTCGCTTTAAAGCAATGATTAATTTTTGTTTATCGAACAAATCAATCGGTCGACCTTCAACATATTTTTTAGCTTCTTCAGTGTAAGAACCAGCTGTAACGCAATAACCTTTTTCACATTTTATATCGCGCATTTTTGCATGGAAATCACGAACATATAATTCCCCAACAGCACCCGTACTTCTAAAAAATTTAAACATTTCAAGGGCTTCCCATTTATCAGAAAAAACTTGAGCTAGAATTTCAAGACCTTCCGCATAAACTTTAACATCTTCAATCTTAACTTTTGCATCTTTATAAAAATTCAAAACGAATTTTCGGCATAACATTGTAAAATCATTTACACTAGAAAGCAAATAAGTCTGCAAATTCGAATTCTGATTTAATTCCTGATAACGACGAATAAGAATATCAATGTCTTTGTAACCATTTGAAACCATCTGGATTTGACGCAAAACTGAAAGCCCTTTTGCAATATCATTCTTTTTGATATAACACTGAGCCAATTTGTACATAATGCTCAATTTTTTTTCTTTATCCATCGAATCGGCTTTTAGGGCAATTTCATAATCCTGAATTACATTTTCCGGCTGATTAAATCGTTCATGAATCGCAGCACAGGCAAGACACGCTTCTGAACCAAACTGAGAATCCAATCGCAAAAGCATAAAAATTTTTAACGCCTGTTCATTCAAATTTAATTCTTCACAAGAAGACGCATACAAAAACATCAGTTCTTTATTTTCAGGATGAACATCAAGGCACTTCTTAAAAAATCCCAATGCTTCTTTATACCGTTTTACTTCATACAAAGTTTTTCCTAAATACTCAAGCACTTCCATTTCAACAGGATTTGCGACATAGGCCTTTTTCAAAAATATTAGAGCCTTTTCGAAATCTTTTTTTTCGTAATAGGCACAACCGATATACATATTTGCCTGAAAATCGCTTGGATCTTCTTTTAAAACGATTACAAATGAACGACCAGCATCATCGATTTTTCCATTTTTGTAGCAACAAATTCCATAACGCAAAGCAAATTTTTTCGTACTTATGGCGTCTTCTTTTTTTGTAAGATTTAAAAGTCGGTCATAAAGGGGAAGGGCCTTTTCGTAATTTTTTTCTTCATAATACAAATCAGCAAGCAGAGTCAAGGCTGAAACATTACTAGGATCGCGTTCAATTTTTTTATTACAATCTTTTATAATCGCAGCATCACTTTTTGATCTTTTTTTTGATGTCAACTGATCTGAAGCACTTTTTTTTTCGACTCAAACTAGTAAAAGTCATCAAAAGAATTATAATCAACGCACCTGCAATTATCGCTGCAAGAACTCCAATCATTCCACTATCCATAAACACCCTCAGCTCTACGACTTTTTATTTTTTATACAATCTTCTACAAACTCTTTCATTCGTTCAAGTGCGATTTTTATTTTATCAACAGAAGTTGCATAACAACAACGAATATGGCCTTCGCCACCGCAGCCAAAAACGCTTCCCGGAACTACAGCTACACTATATTTCTGAAAAAACTGAGTTGCAAATTCTTCACTTGTAAGGCCCGTAATCGTAATATCAGGGAAAATATAAAATGCACCTTTTGGCTCAGGAACAGTAAGCCCGATTTCGTTTAAAAATTTTACCATTAAATTTCTTCGCTGCTGATAACTTAAACGCATTTTTTCAACATCTTTCCAGCCATTTCTAAGGCCTTCAGTTGCGGCATACTGACTGAAAATCGGCGCACAAATTGAATTATAACCGTGCAATTTTGTCATTTGTGTAATTAAATCACTTGGAGCGGCAACATACCCAATTCGCCAACCAGTCATCGCAAAAGATTTTGAAAATCCGTTTAAAATGATTGCATAATCTTTCATTCCCGGGAAAGAACCGATTGAAACATGTTTTGTGTCTTCGTAAACCAATTCACAATAAATTTCATCAGAAATACACCAAATCTGATTTTTTACACACAATTCAGCGATTTTTTCTAGTTCTTTTGCAGGAATTACAGTTCCCGTTGGATTATTCGGCGAACACATCATAATCGCTTTAGTTTTTGGAGTAATCAATTTTTGAATCTGTTCTGCAGTCGGATAAAAACCATTTACACTTGTATCAACCGGAACAACTTTTGCTTCACAAAGCCGCGCTAAAGGTTCGTAATTCACATAACAAGGCTGACAAACGATTAATTCATCCCCACGATTTAAAATTGCACGCAAAGAAGCATCAACGCCTTCACTAGCCCCTACAGTTACAAGAATTTCTGATTCTGGATTATAATACATATTGTATCGTTCCATATATTTACAGATTTCTTGTCTAAGTTCGATTAAACCTTTATTTCCTGTGTAAGAAGTATGCCCTTTTTCAATGTGATAAAAAGCTTCTTCACGCATACACCAAGGAGTTGCAAAATCAGGTTCACCAACAGAAAGTGAAATTACATCATCATGCCCAATCAGCATTTCAAAAAATTTACGGATTCCACTAGGCGGAATTTCTTCCATCAAGTGACTGAATTTATCTTTTCTAGTATTCATTAAGCCATTGCCCCTTCGCGATTATCTCTATCGTCTGACACATAAACTATGTCGTTTTCTTTGTATGTTTTTAAAATAAAACTTGTTTTTGTTGAACGAACGCCTTCTAATGTTGCCAATTTACTTGAAACAAAGAACGCAACATCCTGCAAACTATCACCTTCAACAATTACTTTAAAATCATAACCGCCACTCATTAAATAAAGTGTTTTAACTTGTGGAAAACGATAAATTCTATCGGCAAGAGCATCAAATCCGTGTTCCCGTTCTGGAGTAACCTGAATCTGAATTTCAGCACTAACTTTATTTTTTGAACCATTTACTCTTTCAGGGTTAACAATCGCCGCGTATTTTAAAATTACTCCATCATCTTCAAGTTTTTTGATAATCGCTTTTACTTCTGTAACAGTTTTTTTAGTCATTGAAGCAATATCTTCAACAGATAAACGAGCATTTTCTTGCAACAATTCAAGAATTTCTTCCATAATTAACCCCTATAAAATTCCATTTTGTTATATTTTCGGAATTTTGTTATCTTATTTTAGAGATTTAACATCTTCTTTACAACAACAAATTTATTTTCCCAAAATTGTAAAATCCGAAGCTGGCATTGTAAATGTAATTCCTGTTCCCGGCTGTTTTAAACATTCAAGATTTTTAATTTCTTCTATAATTGCAGGAACTTTTTCATTTTCAGCAACAATCATAAGCATTTCTTTTTCTGGAACGATTTCAACACCAAAGAATTTTTGATCGCCTTCTTTTGCAGTTCCGCGGGCATTCATAATTGTTCCGCCGTTTGCACCAGCTTTTCTTGCAGCAGCCATCGTATCTTCTGCAAATCCTTTATTTACAATTACATTTATAACCTGATGAGTTGTATTTGCCATATCATTCTCCTGATTTAATTCTTTTCCAACTTTTATAAAACTACTAACTTCAATGCAAAACATAATTCCATATTTACTTTTAAAAGAATTTTTCATTGCTTCAAAGATTTGAGTTCGATTTTCATCTGCAAGAACAAAAACTATATCTTTTGAACTATCACCAATTCCCAATAATTCCAAAAATGAATTTGAAGCAGTTCCGCGCCCCATTAAAATCGTTCCACCTGTAGAACCCGCAGAAACAGCCGCTTTTGTAAGAACTTCACCTGAATTTCTAGGAACAATTCCACAAATTAATTTAAAACTCATACATTTCCTCCTAGATTTTCTTTTGCAATTTTTTTATTCGATTTTGACTTAAAATTGTAAATAATTCCTAAAATCTGAATTGCAATTAAAGGAGTCATAGCAACCAATGCAATTACGCCAAACCCGTCAGAAGAACTTCCCGCTCCATGACTTGAACCTAATGCAAACGAAAGAACAAATGTTGAAGTAATCGGACCGGAAGCAACTCCACCTGAGTCAAATGCAATCGCCGTGAAAGTATCCGGACACCAAATCATTAAAAGTAGGGCAATAGCATATCCTGGCACAATAATATACATTAAATCAAATCCAAAAATTCCACGAATCATTGTAAGACCGATTGCAATCGCTGCCCCAATTGAAAGGAAAATCAGCATAAACTTTCGTTTAATTGTACCACCACTTAAAGATTCAACTTGTTCAGTTAAAACCCAAACTGCAGGTTCAGCACAAACTACAACCGCACCAAGCAAAAATCCTGTAAAAATCAAAAGTGCCTTATACCAAAATCCGAATTCAACAGTTTTCTGACCTAAGATAAATCCTAATTTTTGACCAGCCGACATAAATCCACCGTTTACGCCAACCAAGAAAATCGTAAGTCCAACAAATGCCCACACCAATCCAATGAAAATACGAATCAATTTTCGTGGAGGCAATTTAAGCAAGAAAATCTGAAAAAGCAAAAGCATTACAATCAACGGGAAAATCGACAAAAATGCTTCTTTTGCAATACTTGGCAAAATCTGAATAAAAACTTCAAATCCTTGTTCAGCAGATTCAGTTGAGTCTGCAACATGCATATCAGTAATTTTTCCAGAAAGTTGAAGAATTATTCCGTAGATTAAAACTGCGGTAATCGGTCCGATTGAAGTAATTCCCGTGAGACCAAAGCTATTTTCCGAAGTTTCACCATTTTTTGATTTTGAACGAACTGAACAAACACCAATTCCCAATGCCAAAATAAATGGAACTGTCATTGGACCAGTTGTAGCCCCACCAGAATCGAACGCTATTCCTCTAAAAACGGAAGATGAAAAAAATGTTAAAACAAACAAAAGAACATAACAAACGAGCAGGACGATTTTTAAAGGCAATTTTAAAACAGACTGAAGCAATCCCACAACAATAAAAAATCCAACACCAAGAGAAATCATACAAACCAATTTCATCTTGTCTACAGATTTTATCGCGTTGTGGATTTGATCCCCAAAAACTTGAATATCAGGCTCGGCAATTGTAACCAAAAATCCGATAAAAAAAGAAACTATCAAAAGAAGGAATAAATTTCTTTTTTTAACAAGAGCTGAACCTGTCTGCTCCCCTATAGGCTGAATTCCAATATCAACACCTAAAAGGAAAAAAGTTAATCCTATAATCAAAAGAATTCCACCAACGATGAATTTTCCGATTACAAGTCCACCTAACGGAGCAAATGTAAGACCTAAAATCAATACAATTGCCATAACTGGTAAAACAGAAGATGCTGTTTCCTTGAACTTTGCAAATAGATTCAATTCTTACCTCTATATTTTTTTAATTTTAAACTGATTTATAACAATCCCAACCTTTTTTAGAAATTCCTTCTACCCATTTTTTTGCATATTCTTTTGCGTCATCAAGATTATGATCTTTATAATTTCCGCACTCTTTTTCTGTAGTGGCTGGAATCGGTTTATCCCATTGAGCAACTTTTTTAAGAACAATCATTAATTTTTCTGCAATGTAAGATTCTTTTTGATCACCAAAAACTGTAAAATAAAATCCTGTTCGGCATCCCATTGGGCTCAAATCGATAACGCCGTCAATTTCGTCACGAATATATTCTGCCATCAAATGTTCAAGCGTATGAATTCCACCGGTAGACATAAATTCTTTATTCGGCTGACAAAATCTTATATCAAATTTTGTAACGATATCGCCATTTGGACCGATTTTTTTTCCGGCTAAACGAACAAAAGGAGCTATAACTTTTGTATGATCCAAATTAAAACTGTCAACTTTGTAATTTCCTTCTGTATGTTCCATTTTTTTACCTTTCTTGATTAATTTTATATAAATTTTTTGTGAAATAAAAGTTGTTTTTTGACCAATATTCAAATATTACAAATTTTTAGTCATTTCCAAAACGATTTTTGCACTTTCTTCGCCAGCAGATTTTTCGTTAAAATCGTAAGTTTTTTCTGCGGATTCGTCTGCCATATCACTCATACATCTTAAAATCACAAACGGAATTTTATTCAAATAACAAGCGTGAGCAATCGCAGCACCTTCCATTTCTACACAAGACGGATTTGCAACATTCTGAATGTATTCTTTTTTTGCTTTATCGCAAACGAATTGGTCGCCACTTGCAATTCTTCCCTTTATAATTTTAGTGCCTTTTAAATCTTTTACGGAATTAAACGCTTTTTCCGCAATTTCAATCATTTTTGAATCAGCCTTGAAAACACTTTCTTTCATTTGTGGAATCTGTGTTACTTTATATCCAAAATTAGAAACATCCATATCATGATAAACTGCTTCCGTAGAAACAACCATATCAAAAACGCCTAATCCACTTTGAAGGGCACCCGCAATTCCTGTATTGATAATGCAATCAACTCCAAAACTTAAAATTAAACGCTGAGCACATAAAGCGGCATTTACTTTTCCAATTCCACATTTTACAACAACGACATTTTTATTATTTAAAATTCCTTCGTAGAATGTAAGCGAGCCTTCTTCTTTTTGACTGAAATTTGGATTTTTTTTCATTTCGTCTAAAAGAATTGAAAGTTCAACATCCATTGCACCAATTATTCCGATTTTATTCATTTTTTCCGCCTTTTTTAGATTCTTTTGAAAAAACAACGATAAACGAAATAATCATCAAAATTCCACAAATTACAACGCTCGCATCTGCAACATTAAAAGTTGGCCAGCGATTCAGCCCAAAAATCCCAAAAAATTTTACATCAACAAAATCAACAACGCCATCCGCTCTAAAAATTCTGTCAATTAAATTTCCTAGTCCGCCACCAATAATTCCGCAAATTGACCAGCGCTGAAGTTTTGTAAAATCGTTATTTCTAAAATAAACAACACAAACCAATCCGATTACTACAAGAGGCACCAAAACGAACAAAAATTTTCTAAAAAACACCGGAAAAGAATCGCCCATACTGAACGCAATTCCTGTATTTTTAACATGAATAATATTAATCAAATTGTCATTAGCGCCGGCAAACGAAATCGGCACATATTTTACAACCAACACTTTTGTAACCTGATCAAAAATCAGAACTAAAGCAGTCAAAATAAGGGGAAGAAGTTTTTCTTTTGTAAAAAATTTGTTTTCCATAAAAATCTCCAAAATTATAAATTTGTTGGAATGTCTACAAAAACTGTTTCAATTCCTAATTCTTTTTCAACTTTTTCGCGAACAAGATTTACACCAACTGTTTCAGTTTGATAATGCCCGCCACAAATCATATTAATTTTATTTTCTTTTACATAATGATAAATTTCATGATTAATTTCGCCTGTTATGAATGCGTCAAGGCCTTCTTCAATCGCCTGATCAACATCTTCGCACGCACCGCCAGAAATAATTCCAACAGATTTAATCTGATTTTTTCCAAATGGAAGAATTGCTAAAGGTTTTTCGCCAGGATTTAAAACTTTTTTTGCAAGTTCATCAACTGTAAGCGGATTTTCTAAAATTCCTTTTACACCAATTGTCATTCCTCGCCACGAACCAAAACCTTCTGTTTTAGAAAGATTTAACCGAGCTGCAAGACCATAATTATTTCCGTACGGATTATTTGCATCAAGCGGAATATGCATTGCATAAAGTGCCAAATCATTTTTTATAAAAGAAGAAATTCTCTCATAAAAACTACCGGTTAAAGTTTGGCAATCTCCCCAAAAAAGTCCGTGATGAACAAAAAGTAAATCCGCACCAAGGAAGGACGCTTTTTCTGCAGTTTCAACGCACGCATCAACGGCAAACGCAATTTTTTTAATCTGTTTTGAATCCATCCCAGAATTTGAAATTTGAATTCCATTTCTTGAAGGGTCGCCGGCGTAATTTTCAGGTTTTAAAAATTCTCTAAAATACTTGTCTAATTCTTTTAATGTCATTTTTCACCTTGCAAAGATAAATTTTCTTCATTTTCAAAAACAAGATTTTGCGAATTTTCACGGATTTCAAAATCGATTTTCTGGGCACAAGTCCGAACATTCTGAAAATTCAATTCTCTATCCAATTTTAAATAATCTGCCAAAAGCAAATCTAAATTTTGAACAAAACCGTAACCGCGCGCAGACGAAGTTGAAGATTCCACAAAATCAGAAATATTTAAAATTTTCAAAATATTTTTATTTTCCTTTGAAAATTCTTTAATTCCCGGAAAAGTCATTTCATCTCCAATCATAAAATATTGCGTTTCTTCCGGAAAAATATTTTTCGCATAATCGTAAACGGCCTTACATTCCTGCATTGAATTATAAAGATAAAATTCCCGCTGACTTTCAAACAAAGCCGGATTAAAAATCGAACTTTGAATCATAAAAAATCGCCTAAAAATTTTAAAATCTTTTACGGAATAAAACCATTTTATGTCATTTGCATACAAATCCGCAGAAACAACAGTGTAGCCCTTTTCCGAAAGCGATTTTAAAAACGGAATATAACGCTCGGTATCCGCTCTTTTATCCGGAAAAAATAAAACTACACCATTAGACTTTTTAGGAGAAGTAAAAAAATTTATTTCCCCAGAAGATTTTTCAAAAAAATGACTTTTTCGAAATCCAGATCTAAAACTTCCAAAAACGCGAACAGTTTCACATTCAGAATTAAATTTATTATCAAAAATCGAAATCGGAAAGAAAAAAATTAAAGTTATTAAATAAAAAAATGAAATTACAATTGTAAAAATTGCCCCGATTTTAAAACCGATACTGTAATGGTCAACATAAAGCCCGGAAGCAAATCGTAACAAAGCCCTGAAATTTATAAAAAAATCAAAAATCGCAATTCCAAGTAAAATTATCGAAAAAAAATCGACTTTCCACGCAATAATCTGAAAAATACACAACAAAACTGAAAGCGGCGCCAAAACTGTAAGGGAATCGATTTTTCCAAATTTCAAGAAAAAAATTCGCAGACAGTTTATAAGGATTATCGAAATTATCAGAATTTGACCTAAAATAGGGTAGACCATACTTTTTATTTTATATTAAATTTTAAGTATCTTCAATAATACGCTTATGATAAACAGCAAAGGCCACTCGGTCTTAAACGCAAAAATAATTGTTTTCCTAAAACGCCAAAAACTTCCCCAAAAGATCCAATCCGAGAACCTGCACGAATATTTTCCAAAAATTCTATAATTTCTTTTGGATTTTTTTCAACTGAAAAATAATTTAATTCGCCCATAAAACTCCAGCAAAGTTCAAATTTTCCATTTCTTTTATAAAAAATAATTTTTCCACCAATCCAGACATATTTTTTCTGATTTTTTTTATTTAAATCTCTTTCAATGAAAGAATAATTTTCATCACGATTTTTTTCATATTTTTCAATCAATTTTTCAACAAAATTTTTTGGAATCAACGGGGAAGGCATTTTAAAATCAAAATAACTTTCAACTTTTTTATTC
>CAVHIX010000058.1:0-10427 GCA_963636135.1 Anaerovoracaceae bacterium | reverse complement strand
GATAAGTATTTTTATAAAATGATTTTTGAAATTAAATTTTGTGAAGAATATGAAATTTTTGAAATCTGTGATTCTATGTTTTCTGTTTATAAAAAAATGAGATTGAATGAAACTATATTTAATGATTTTTCAGTTGCAGCAAAACGGTTAGATATTTTAAATGACAGCGAACATTATTTTCCAAGATTTGAATTTTTAGTTTTTTCAAATAAAAATCCAGAAGAAATTTGGCAGAAAGAAATTTTGTTTGAATCCCGATGGTTTTATTTTTTAAGTATGGCTTTACAGAGAAAATGTGATGTTGATGTAAAAATCGAATTACAGGAAAAAGAAAATTGCGAAAGGGTTTTGAATGAATATTTTGATTTTTTTCATAATGATTATGTTTTGAATAAAATTAAAGACAGTCATAAATTAATTTATTTTGGGAAAGATTTTAAAAAGGCTTTACGACCGACACAAGTCGGTTCTGTTCAGGAAGAGTAAAAAATGCTTAGAAGTATAAAAGATGTTTTTTCAGATAGACCGACAAAAGAAATTTATGAAGAAGATTTATACCGGGTAAAAAAAGTCGTATATAAAAAAGATGATATGTATTTGCTGAAGAAAATGTTTAAAATCCGACCGACACGTGTCGGTTCTAAAAAGAATTTATTTTCTAGTGGCGGTTTTGGCGGTGGCGGAAAAGGTTTTGTAAATCAGAAAGACCAGAGGGTAACTTTTAAAGTATCGCATTCAAAATCTATTCAGGCTCACAACAAATATTTAAAAACTTATATGCCGCAGGAAAATAAAAAATCGGTTGAAAAAAAGCCTAGACTTTTTGGAACGCCAGATTCTTTGTATGAAAAGAAAAAGGTTAAAGAGCATTTTAAATTTATTATTTCTCCGGAAAATCAGAATGTAAATCTTGAAGTTTTATCGAGCGAATTTATAAAACGCCTTGAAGTTATGACCGGTTATAAACTTTTATGGAAAGGGGCAATTCATACTGACACTGAACACCGTCACGCTCATCTTTGTATCAATGGAAAAGATGAAAACGGAAAAAAAGTTTATTTTCAAAAAGAGATGATTAAACAGACGATGAGAGAAACTCTTTCGTATATTGCAACTCAATTAGTCGGGGAACGAACGGAAAACGAAATTCTAAATGCAAGAAAGAATTCTATAATTTCAAAACGCTGGATTAATCTTGATGAAGTGATTGAAAAGAATAAAGATTCTAGTGGAAGGCTCAGCGTAAATCTTTTGAGTAATGATGTAAAAAATCGAATTGCTTTTTTGGTTCAGCTTAATCTTGCGGAAGATAAAAAAGGCTATTTTAAATTAAAAGACGATTGGAAAGATGTTTTAGTTGCGACTGGACGATATAATACATTTTTTGAAGAATGGCAAAAATCGAATGGAAATCTTGAACTTTATTCTGGCGGAAGTATTAAGGGCAAAGTTGAAAGGGTAATTTCGTTTGATAAAGATGAAAGCTGGAATGACGCTCTTGTAATAAATGAAAATGGAAAAAGAGTTTATGTTCCGGTTTGGCAATTAAACAAAGAAGATTTACTTGGAAAGACTGTTGAAATCTCTGGCGGAAATAAAAAACTTTCTCGGCAGGTTACGGACAAATCAATTAAAATCTGTGAAAATCAGAATAACGAAAATGATATTGAAATTTAAAAATTCGACCGACACGTGTCGGTTCTAAAAAAAAGAAAAAAAATTGTAAAAAAATAAAAAATGTAGATAGTTAAATATTGATTAATTCCGTAAATTAATATATTTTAAAGTAAAAGTATCTGCTCACCCAATTTGGAGATACTTTTATGAGTATAAGACAATATCCTCCTGCAGGAAAAGTTCAGACACCATTTTATCCGCAACTTGAACATTTTGACTGGATAACTGGACAGATTAGACGAGAAAATCATATTTTGCGGATTATTGCAGTAATTTCGGCAGCAGCATTTTTTCTGTCTATTGGAATAAGCCTGTATGCAGTTTCACGCCCAAATTCAATTCCGGTATTAGTTACTATGAATGATTTTGGCGAAACTTCATATATTGGCGAAGTTTCAAAAAAGAATTACCAGAATTTTAATGTTCCAGAAGTTGCACTTCAGTATCAGGTAAAAGATTTTTTAAATCTTTATTACACGCTTTCAACTGACAAAATAGTTATGCGTAGTAATTTAAAAAAGATTTATCATCTTTTAACATCAACGACAGCTTCAAAATATTCTCAATTTGTAAAAGAAGAAAATCCATTCAAAGATTTTGGAGAGAGAACTCGAGAAATTTTATTTCAGACTGAGCCGTTAAAACTTTCAAAAGATTCTTATCAGATTGATTATCAAATTGTAACTCGTCTTTTATCAGGGGCAGTTGTAAGCAATATAACTTGCCGGGCAGTTTTGAGTGTAAAAACTATGCAGCCAAGTGATGAAGACATTAAAGACAATCCTTTAGGAATTTATATTACAGCTTTTGATATGAAAGAAATAAATACAAAAGTAAACGGAGAAATAAAATAATGAAAAAAGTTTTTAATTTGAACCGACACGTGTCGGTCGTGTTTCTGGCGATGATTTTTGCTTCCTGTACGACAACAAAAGATTTAGAAAAAAATGTGAATAGTTTAGATTTTGAAAATAACGGTACAAAATCGATTGAGGAAGAAGAACAATTAAACGAAGAAGAAATGAACGGTTATTTCGTGAAAGATGAATTAAAAGTTCAAGATGTTGAAGATACGATTGTTTTTGTTGATCGCCCAGTTTATATTCCAGAATCGAAAAGTGTTCCGGAATTAGAAAAGGGAAATAAAAAAGGTTATGACGCTGTAAAAGAAAGTCAAAAAAGGTCGGTTATAAAGCCTGAAAATTACAAGGACGGAACTTTTTTCTATCAGTACAATGAAAATCTTGTTTATGAAATTTATGCCCAGCCGTATCATTTGACGGATATTATTTTAGAGAGGGGCGAGATTGTAAAGGGAACTCCGTTTTTTTCTGAAGATGAAAGTGTTTGGGAACTTACGGCAGGTGTTTCTGTAGATCCGGAAACTGGTGAAGATGTTCAGCACTTTTTTGTAAAGCCGGCGTATGCAAAACTTGATTCTAGTTTGATTATTATTACGGATAAAAGAGTTTATCATTTGAGGGTAAAATCTTTTGCGGATATTCATATGGCAATTGTAAAATTTTCTTATCCGCAAAGAAAGAATGTTTATGCACAGCCAAAAGTTGATTCTTCACGGACTGTAGAAAATGATTTTTTAAGAATTTCAAATCCGGAACTTTTATCGTTTGATTACAAAATTAAATATTCAATTCACAGAAAGCCGGAATTTTTGCCAAAACGAGTTTACGATGACGGCGAACAGACTTACATTCAGGTGAATGAAATTGTTTTACAGAAAAAGCTTCCGGTTTTATTTAACGAAAAAAATGAAATTGAAAATTATTCTGTAAAGAAAAATGTTTTTGTTGTTCCTCGACTTGTTAATAAACTTACGCTTCGTTTAGGAAAAGAAAAAGTTGTAATCGAAAAAAAGAAAACAAGTAAGAAAAAAGCTCAGGCAATTCTTGCAGAAGAAAAACAGGAGCGTTAAGTGGAAAATCAGGAAAATGGAAAAAATCTTCTTGACGATTCTGTAGAAAATCTTTCGGAAGAAATTGCAGATGAAGAAAAAGAACTTATTCCGCCAGATGAAGAAAAGGAAACTGAAGTAAATGTTGGTAAAATTACTGGTTTTATTTTTGTGGGGATTATTGTAATTATTCTTTTTATTACAATTCTGGGAAGTTCTAAGGGAAAAAAGAAAGTCAAGAATGATGAACTTGATAAAGCCGGAAGTAAAATTGAAGTTGGTTTTGACGGTTTTGAACAGAAAAAAACTCCAGAAAAAAATGCTCCAAAAGAAGAAACTACTGAAAAAGTTACAGATGAAAAAGTTGATGAACTTTTAGAAAATGTAGATAAAAAATTAGAAAGCGGCACAAGTCCTGTTTTAACTAATTCTGGAAATCTTTCAAAAGTGTCAGACAGACCAGATACTAAAAATTCAAAATCGCCTAGAAAAATTGACGGGATTGCAGGACAGAATTATGCGGCAACTGATAATTTGAACGGAAATATTGTTAGTTCTGTTTTAAATGGAAATTACGGCTCTCGCTCTTCTTTTAGTGGTATGTCAAAAGAAGATTACATTAATCAGCAGATGAAAAATGTTCAGAGTGTTCAAAATCAGCTTTATGGGCAATCTTCTAAAAATCAGGCAGCGGCATATCAAACGGAAAGGGAACGGTTTTACAATCAGGCTGAAAATACCGGCGGAAATGGGCAGTATATGTCTTACAATTCACTTTGGGACGGAACTGTAATTTCTGGGGCATTAATGACGGCGATTAATACTGATAATCCTGGAGTTGTAATTGCTCGTGTAACGCAAAATGTTTATTCAAGTTATGACCATTCAGTTTTGCTTATTCCGGAAGGGTCGCTTTTGTATGCGACTTATAACAGTTCTGTAAGTTATGGACAGAATAAAGTTCAGGTTGCTTGGAACCTTTTAATTCGCCCGGACGGTTACAGAATTACGCTTGGAAATATGAACGGTGTAAATGCTCAAGGTGCTAGCGGTTATAAAGGAAGTGTTTCAAATCACCCTTGGGAAACTTTAAAAGCGTTGGGAATGATTGCGATTTATTCGATGATTCAGACTGAAGCGTCAAAATCAATCAACAGTCAGAATAATGATTATGTAAAAAATGCGATGTCAGATGTTTATACGCAGACAACGACACTTGGAAACAAAATTATTGACAGAGCGTTAGACATTAAACCAACGATTAAAATTAAAAGCGGAACTGAAATCAAATTGATTACAAATATTCCGCTTGAACTTCCGCCGTGCAAAATTAATCCGGCAAATCAAAAATATGTTAGAACAAGGTAAATTGAACCGACACGTGTCGGTCGTAAATTAATAAATTGGAGAAAAATTATGAATCGTGTAAAAAAATATTTTTTGTCTTTTTTAATGGCACTGGGAATTTTTTTAAGTTTTTCAAGTTGTCATATGTTTATTCAGGAAAATGAAGGTGAAACTGATAGCAGTGTTCAGATTAATTCGCTTACTTTTTCAAAATCAACGCTTTCAATGAAAGTCGGTTCAATGGATTACATTACGATAAAGGTAAGTCCTACTTCGAGCCAGAAAGACTGTACTTTCAAATGGAAGTATGATGAATCTGTAATCAGTTGTGATACTTCGTCAAAATTCGGGGTTACGATTACGGCATTAAAAGAAGGGCAAACTTCGCTTACTTGTTCTTTTGGTGGATATGACGCAACGAGCATTATTACAGTTTCCGGATATGAAGAAGGATATGAGGAAACAAAAGAGCCTTATATTTATTCAAATACGACTGTTTTACAGACTTCGCCTGGAGTTTCAGAAAAAGTTTTTGTTTCTCTTTATGGTGGGGACGCTCAGGATATTGACGGTTACACTTGGACTATTGATAATTCTTCAGTTGCTCAGATTCAGCCGACTGGTCAATATTGTGTAATTACTGCAAAATCTTCTGGTTATGCAAGAATTAAAATTACGCATACAAAAGCAAGTTATCCGTATTATATGGGAGTTTATGTTTTTGAAGACGCAACTGTTGTGCCGTATATTACAACTGGGGCAAATATTGTTACGATGAATCAGGGGGACGGAGAGCAGACGATAGATTGTTCGCTTGTAAATGCAAAAGACAGTTCTTTGACTTCGGATTTTAAATGGGAAATCGTAAAAGATGAAAACAGTGAAATTCCGGTTTCACTTATTTATAACGGAAATAAAGCTGTTGTAACTCCAATTTCTGGCGGTGTTTGTACGATTAGAATTTCTCACCCGGACGCTCCTTATTCTTTGGATATTGTTTGCCGTGTAATTACTGTTGTAAAAAATGTTTATATTAAACCGGATCAAACTGTTGTTACTCTAAACGGAAGCGATGAAATTACGATTACAAGTTCTCTTGAAAATATTAAGGAAGGCGAATATTCGGTTGATGAATACAGTTATTCAGTTGAAAATGAAGACGCCGTTCAGATTGTTCAGGAAATTGCAAATCAAGTTGTTTTAAAGGGAATTGCAAACGGAAGCACAAAATTAAAAATCTCTCACCCAAAGGCAGCATATTCCAGAGAAGTTTTGTGTATTGTAACCGGGCAGATAAAAGACGCTGTAGACGCAAGCTGTTATATTACGACAAGTCAGAATTATATTAAGACAAAAGTCGGTTCAGATTCTACTTCGGTTATGGTAAGTTTAAAAGGCGGCGAAGAAGGGGACGAAAAAGGTTTTATCTGGAGTGTAAAAAGTTCAGCAGCAGATGGAAGTTCAGATGTAATTTCACTTGAAACTACAAACGGAACTGTAGATTATTCGAGGGCAGCAAGTCTTTCTTATTCTTACGGAACGGCATATATTACGCCAAAAACTGAAGGAACTGTGGTAATTACTGTAAGCCACCCGAAAATCGTTTATTCAACTGAAATTTTAGTAAAAGTTCTTTCAGAGGACGCAATTTTAACTGAACCTTTATATTTTACCGGAAGTGGAATTTTAAAAATCGTAAACGGTGAAGAAAGTTCTTATTCTGTTGGCTTAAATGGTAAAAATAAAAAATCAGATGATGAGCAGAATATTAAATGGTCAAATGACGATTCACGGCTTACTGTTTTAGGAAACGGCACAACGGCGACTGTCAAAGCTCCTTCTTACGGAACTGGGGAAACGATTTCGCACATTACTGTCAGCCACAATAAAGTTGAACAGAATAAAGAAGTTTTAGTTTTGACTGCCGATGATGAAGAAACTCTTCAAAATATGAAAGCACTTTATTCGGATAAACTTTACTACAATTTTGAACTTGGAAGTGAAGTTCAGGTTTTTTGTAATTCTGTTGGTTTTGATACTTATGATTCAGAAACAGATACAAAAACTGATTACGATTTTTCACTTTTTTCTTGGACAACGAGCGATTCTTCGATAATTGAGATTACAAAAAATGAATATAATCCGCTTTCGTGTACGCTAAAGGGAATTAAAGCCGGAAGTTGTACGCTAACCGGTTCGATTGACGGATATTCAGTTGATTTTAAAATTACAGTTTACCCGGAAGGAACAGTTCAGACTGAGCCGGAAGTTTATTTTACAACGACACAGAATGTTATTTCGATTAGTTCAGAAGGAAAATCAGAAACTGTAAATATTAATGCGATTAATCTTTCGGAAAGTAAATTTTCTGCAATTAAATGGGAAGTTGAAAATGAAGAAATTGCAAAAATTGTGCCAAACGGAACGAGTGCAACTGTAACTTCTGTAAGTGAAGGCGAAACTGTAATTACTGTTTCTCACGAAGAAAGCCAGAATCAGCTTAAAATTTATGTTCGTGTCGGAAGTGAATATGTCATTCCAGAAGTTGAATCTCTTGTTTATATTTCTTCACAAGATGTTATGACTCTTTTACGAGATGATTCAGCACAGAAATTGCAGGCGGTTTTGGTAAATTATTCTGGGGTAGATTCTTCTGGATTTAGTTTTAAAATTGATAATGAAGAAATTGCGGAAATTACGGCACAATCTGTAAACGGAATTGCCTATATTAAACCTTTAAAAAGCGGGCAAGCGGAAATTACGATTTCTCACAAAGCAACTGAAATTACTAAAAAAGTTTTAGTTGTTGTAGGAAATTCTGCGGAAGAGTTAGCTGGTTATGTTTATCTTACAACGAGTTCAAATGTTGTTTCTATTGGTGAAGGGAATACAAAAAGTATTTCTGTCAGTGTAAAAAATGCTGAAAGTGTCGTTTTAGATGGTTATACTTGGTCAAGTTCAAATCAGAATTGTGTAGATGTAACGCCAGCTGGAGCAACGGCAGTTTTAAAGGCAAATTCTATTGGATCTGCGATTATTACTGTAAAAAATACACAGTGCCAATATCCGTTGAGCATTATTGTTCAGGTTGTAGATCCGATTGCTGCTGCGGCAAATCCGTATATTCAGTTGACTTCAAGTGTAATGACTTTGAATGTTGGAACGACTTTTACAGATGTTACGGCTGATTTAGTTGGCGGTAGTGATGATGACAATAAAGATTTTGTATGGTCATCGAATGATTCTTCAATTTGTGCTATTTATGGTCAAAATGAAGTTGGAAAGGTTCGAGCTTTAAAATCCGGAACGACTTATATTACTGTAAGCCACCCGAAAGCCTCATATTCAGCACAGATTTTAGTTGTTTGTGAAGAAGTAAAAGCGAGTGAATGTTCAATTAGTGTGCCAAGTTCGATTATTTCAATGAAACCTACTGATTCGGCAAAAACTGTTACGGCTACTCTTGTAAACGGAAGCACAAATGATAAATATAATTTTACCTGGTCGCTTGATGTTTATGACATTATTGATTTTCAGTATGCGGCAAATGTTTGTACGATTACACCAAAACAAACTGGATCTGTAACGATTACAATCAGCCACCCGAAAGCAGCGTATGACCAGCAGATTATTGTAAATGTTCAGCAGTATACAACTTTTGCTTTCCCAAATGAAAGTTTAACGATTGAGCAGGGAACGGTTCAGTTTTTGAATATGCAAGTGCCGACTACAACTGTTTCGACATATGTCGAGTATTCTGTAGAAAATAGCAACATTTGTACGATTGCAGGAACAAAAAGCGTTGCCCAGATTACAGCGGTTGGAAGCGGAACGACAACTGTCAAAGCAAAATTAAAGGCGTCTAGTACCGGAGTTGAACAGTCTAGTGCTGAAATGATGATTTATGTAAAAGAAAAATCAGTTGATTCAGTTTACATTACAAGTTCTTCTACGATTTACACTGTAAACAAAGGTAAAAGTCAGACTTTATCGGCAACTCTTACCGGAACAGGAATTGAAACAACAGACCAATACAATTTAAAATGGCAGACTAGCGATAGTGATATAATTCAAGTTACTGGAATTACTCAAGACGGTAGTGTAACAGGGCAATCGATTTATATTACGGCTTTAAAATCTGGTGAAGCGATTATTACTTGTTCTCACGAAAAAGCCGCCAGCACTTTGCAATTTTATGTTGTAGTTCCAGGAACGGCAGAAAAAACTGTTACTCTGAATAAAAGCTATATGACGATTTTGAAAGGTTCAAGCGGAACTCAATTAAAAGCGACAATTTCAAATTCTGAAAGCACAAATGATTACAATGATTTAATCTGGAGTGTTGAAAATTATGCCGGAAATACAAATGAAGTTTGTCGTGTTATGGGAAGCGGTCAAACTGTTACGATTTATCCGCTGAGTGTAGGGGAAGCAACTATTTTAGCTCAGCTACCGGATTCTTCGAGTGTTGCAAAATGTACTGTAATTGTTGAAGCAAATAAGAGCCTTACTTTTGACACGAATTCAAAACGAGTGCAGCCGTTCCATTCAGTGATTTTAAATTACACTGTAAGTCCTACAAATGCGATTTTGACTTGGACAAGCGGACAGACAGAAGACTTTTTTGAATACAAAGATTTAGGTTATGATTCAGACGGAAACGGAAAACTTGAAATTACCGGAATTAAAGCCGGTTCTGGAACGATTGCGTGTATAACGGACGGAAGTGCAAAAGCAACTTGTTCTGTTACGGTTGCCTGGGATTATGAATTTGTAATTTATGGTTCAAGTTCGTTTTCGATTACGCCGGTTCAGACTAAAGAATTGGAATACAGAGTTTCGCCAATAGATTCTCAGATTTCGATTGATTCAAGTAATGATGAATATTTTAAAACTGAAATTACAGAAAATGGAGACGGAACTGGAAAAATCCTGATTACGCCATTAAAAGAAAATTCAAAACAGATGAATTTTGCAATAATTGCTTCAAATCCGAATGAGAAAAATTATCAGTTTGCTCAAAAAAATATTGCAATAACTATTCAGTATGGAACTTTAACTCCAATAATTACATTTAATTCTTTGGAAGGAAATTTTTCACGCTATACCAATGATAAGCAATTAAGACTTGGTGATGGAGAAAGCGTAACGCTCAACATTGAAATTCAGGAAGAAAATACAGACGCTTATATTAAAGATGTAGAATTTTCTCCAAATTCGAACTCAAGTTATAAAGATAAAATAGAGTTAGACCTTTATAAATCTGGAACAGTCAATCAAACATATCAAATTAAAGATTTATCTGGCGACCAGACTACAAATGAGTATTTAATCAATAAAGCGTATGTGCCTTATTATAATTATACAAAAATTGAAAATTGGGAAACTGCGTTTAGTTGGTGTTATAGTTGTTGTACTCACGATAATAGATCTGGAAATGATATGCTTTTTTCACTGCAATATAGAAGATGGGGTAAATTTAATACTAAAA
>CAVHIX010000057.1:0-10470 GCA_963636135.1 Anaerovoracaceae bacterium | reverse complement strand
TTGCAATATCTTCCTTAAGTTATTGACAACTAACTTTCATTACTGTAGATTTATTATAGCAAGATTAGCATACGCTAATAAAAAATTATGAGAGGTAATATATGCCATTAACAATTATCGGACTTGGTAATCAAGTAAAAGTTCAAAGGATAAACGGCACAAACGAAGTTAAACAGCATTTGTTAGAATTGGGATTTAATGTTGGTGCTTCTGTAACTGTTATTTCTTCTCTCAATGGAAATCTTATTGTTAAAGTAAAAGATTCTCGCATTGCTTTAGATTCAGCTTTAGCAAACAAAATTTTTTGTGCTTAGTATTTCAGATTTAAGATAAGGCTTTAGTCTTATTGGAGGTTTTAATGAAAACGTTGAAAGATGTTGCAGTCGGAGAAACTACAACTGTAAAGAGTTTAAAAGGAGAAGGAGCTCTTAAGCGTCGTCTTATGGATATGGGATTTACAAAAGGATGTTCAGTTTTTGTAAGAAAAGTTGCCCCTTTAGGTGATCCTGTTGAAGTTACAATTCGTGGTTATGAACTTTCAGTGCGTAAAAACGATGCAGAAAATATTGAAGTAGAGTAAAAAGAGGAATTTAAAAAATGAGTACAAAAATTGCTTTAGCAGGTAACCCAAACTGCGGAAAGACAACAATGTTCAACTCTCTTACAGGAACAGTTCAGTATGTTGGAAACTGGCCTGGAGTAACAGTTGAAAAAAAAGAAGGAAAAGTTAAAAGTAACAAAGATTTAATCGTTACTGACCTTCCTGGTATTTATTCACTTTCTCCGTATACAAACGAAGAAGTTGTTTCCCGTGATTATCTTGCATCAAATGAACCGGCAGCTGTAATCGATGTTGTTGATGCTACAAATATTGAACGAAATCTTTATCTTACAACACAAATCCTTGAACTTGGAAAACCTGTTGTAGTCGCATTAAATATGGTTGATGCCCTCAAAAAATCTGGGGACAAAATTGATACTGCAAAACTTGCACAAAAACTTGGCTGCTCTGTAATTGAAACAGTTGCTCTTCATGGAAAAGGCGTAAAAGAAGTTGTAGAAGCCGCTAGCGATGCAGTTGCAAAAAAATCTGCTACTCCGGTTGCTTGTTTTTCAAAAGAAGTAGAAAAAGCGATTGCCGATGTAAGTGTAATTCTTCCGTCTTCTGTAGAAGAATCACTTCGCCGATGGACAGCAATCAAAGTTTTGGAACGAGATAGCGTAATCCTTGGAAAAATCGGTCTTGATGATAGTGCAAAGGCTAAAGCTGAAGAAATTTCAAAATCTTTGGAAAGCGCTTTAGACGACGATATTGAATCAATTATCACAAACGAAAGATATAAATATATTACTTCAATCCTTAGCGGTGTTCTTGTAAAATCTGGAAAATCAATGACAGTTTCAGATAAAATTGACCGCGTTGTTACAAACAGAATTTTAGGTATTCCGATTTTCTTAGCTGTAATGTGGTTTGTTTACTGGGTTGCAGTTTCTACAGTTGGTTCAATGGGAACGGACTGGGCAAACGATGTTTTATTTGGTGAATGGATCCAGGGTGGTATTCAGACTTTGCTTGAAAACGCTGGGGCTAATCCAATTTTAACTGACTGTATTGTAAACGGAATCTTAGGCGGACTTGGTGCTGTTTTGGGATTTGTTCCGCAGATGGCAGTTTTGTTTATTCTTCTTTCTATTTTGGAAGATGTTGGTTACATGGTTCGTATTGCCTTTGTAATGGACCGCGTATTTAGAAAATTTGGACTTTCTGGTAAATCATTCATTCCACTTTTGATTTCTTCTGGTTGTGGAATTCCTGGTATTATGGCAAGCCGAACAATCGAAAACGAAAACGACCGCCGTATGACAATTATGACTACAACTTGGATTCCTTGCGGTGCAAAACTTCCTGTAATTGCAATGATGGCCGGAATTTTGGCACAGCGTCTTGGTGGCAGCGGTTCTTGGGTTGCTTCTTCTATGTATGCAATCGGAATTGCGAGCGTTCTTGTTGCAGCAGTAATTCTTAAAAAGACAAAATATTTCCACGGTCCTGCCGCTCCTTTTATTATGGAACTTCCACAGTATCATATTCCTCAAGTAAAAACAGTTCTTTTACATACTTGGGAACGCTTGTGGTCATTTATTAAAAAAGCCGGAACAATTTTGTTCCTTGCCTGCCTTGTAATGTGGTTCCTTTCTAGTTACGGCTGGTCTGTAAAAGAAAGTGAAGAAGTAGCAGAAGAAACAGCAGTTGAAAAAACTGTTTCAAATACAGTTGATGAAAATGCAGTAGTAGTTGAACCAAAAGCAACATTCGGTCTTGTAGAAGATGCAAATGATTCAGTTATGGCAAAAGTTGGCGGTGTAATCCGTTATATCTTTATTCCGCTTGGATTTGGTGGAGAAGAAGGCGGCTGGCAGTGTGCAGCATCTGTAATTTCAGGCTTTTCTGCTAAGGAAGGAATTGTTTCTACAATGGGCGTTTTGGCTGGTGCAAGCGATGAAGATACAGAAGCCCTTGCTGGTGCTGGTAGTGTTGCAGACATTGGTCTTGATGAAGAAACAGAAACTACTGACGAAAACGCAATCGTAGCAGAAAATGCTGAAAGCGAAGAAGGTGCAGTAGCAGAAGAAGTTGAAGAAGAGGAAGAAGGAAACGCAAAGAATGCTCTTAACGCAATTGCAAAATGGTTCCCTTCTGCACTTGTTGCATTCTGTTTCTTGATTTTCAACCTTTTGAACTCTCCTTGTTTAGCTGCTATTTCTACAATGGCAAACGAACTTCATAACAGAAAATGGTTCTGGTTTGCAATTTTGTTCCAGAATGCATTTGCTTATGTAATTACAATGATTGTTTACCAGTTGGGTTCTTTGTTCTCTGGAAAAACTTTCGGAAACGGATACTCAGTTGTTGGTTTAATCTTTGCGTTTATCTTCTTAGCTGGAATTTTGTTCGGTTTATTCAGAAAAAATCCTTATGCAAAGGCTGATAAATTAAAATAGCGTTGGTCTTGGAACTTTTTAATCATTTTGGTTAGAAAGTTCCATCTTCAATCAAATAAACTTTAAATCGAGGTTTTTATGGTTGATATTATAATTTGTTTGGTAATCGGAGTTTGTGTTGTAGCGGCAATTACTCATATTGTTCGGGTAAAAATTAACGCTAAGAAAAACGGCACTTGCAGTTGTGGTTGTTCAGGTTGCAGCTGTGGTTGTGGCGGTAAAAAAGAAAAATAAAACTTCAGCAATCCTTATAAAGTGTTGTTGATTTAATTAATTTAGGATGAAAAAAAACTTTTTACTTGCTCCTAAAATTGTTTAAAGTTTTTTCCAGATATATTTAAAAAAGTTTGTAAGCCACTAAAAATGTCCGCAGAATCTAAGTCCTTGAGGGTTCTGCGGATTCTTTTTTTAAATTCATTTGATTTTGTAAAAAAATTTTGTATATTTAAAATATCGTTTTTAAGGAAAATTATGGCGAAAAAAGATTCAGTTGTTTTTAAATGTTCAAATTGTGGATATACTCAGCCGAAATGGCTTGGTCGGTGCCCTGAATGTGGTGAATGGAACAGCCTTGAAGAATGCATTGTCGATTTAAATGCGGTAACTGCTAGCGGGCGAGGAAGTGCGATTCAGGAAAAAGTAAAACCGATTCCGTTGTCTTCCGTAAAATTTGAAAATTCTACACGACTTTTTACCGGAATAGATGAATTTGATAGGGTTTTAGGCGGCGGGGCAACAAAAAGATCTGCAATTTTGCTTGGGGGCGAGCCTGGAATCGGGAAATCTACACTTTTAATTCAGACTGCATGCAATTTAAAAAATATTTCAGGGAAAGTTTTGTATGTTTCCGGAGAAGAATCCGCGGCTCAGATAAAGGAACGGGCAAATCGGTTAAAATTGGACACTAGCGGCGTTGAACTTTTGTGTACAGTTCGGCTTGAAGATATTTTAGATGCGTTAGATTCCGTAAATCCGATTTTTGTGATAATTGATTCGATTCAGACGATTTATTCAGTGCAGGCGGGGCTAATTCCGGGGACTGTAAATCAGTTGAAATATTGTGCAAACGAACTTGTTTCCTGGGTAAAATCGCGGGACAGTGTTTTGGTAATGACCGCTCATGTTACAAAAGATGGAAATATTGCCGGCCCAAAAACGCTCGAACATATTGTTGATACGGTAATTAATTTTGAACGAAATAATGATGATGTAAGATTTCTGCACGCTCAAAAAAATCGTTTTGGTTCCGTTGACGAACTTGGAATTTTTAATATGACCGAGGAAGGATTAAAAACAGTTTTGAATCCGGCGACAATGTTTTTAACTGAACGAAAAGAAAATCAGCCCGCGGGAGTTTGTTGTACTGCCGTTTTTGAAGGAAATCGTGTTTTTTTAGTCGAAATTCAGGCTTTGACCGCTCCTGCAAAATCTGCAATTTCTAGAGTTTACAGTGAAAAAATCGATTCTGCGCGCGTTTCAAGAATTAGTGCAATTTTGGAAAAACGAACGGGAATCAATTTTTATGGCCAGGATATTTATGTGAATGTTGCAGGTGGAATTAAACTTTCCGAAAGTGCGATTGACGGTGCCCTTGCAATGGCTATTTATTCTGCGCGGGTAGAAAAGCCTTTGCCGCTTGGAACAGCCGTAATCGGGGAGTTGAGCCTTGCCGGTGAATTGAGAATCGTTCCAAAAATCAAACAACGCGTAAAAACCGCCGAAAGTTTGGGCTTTAAAAATATTTTCGCACCGGAAAAAACAGAAAATTCAACAGAAGTAAAAAATGTTTCCGGATTGATAAAATGCGTTATGCAATAATCATCATTCAATAATTGAAAGATTAAAGCAAATCTTTTACAGATTTTAAAACTTCAACATCTGCCGGAAGCCATTTTACGCTTTCAAGTTCATCGTGCGAAAGCCAGGTGGCATTTTCGTGTTCCAAAAGCGTGAGCGAGCCTTCTTGGATTTGGCACAAAAAACATTCCATTACAAGATGAAACTTGGGGTAGGTGTATTCCACCGTGCAAAGATGCCTGACGGGTTTTATGGTTGTGTTCAGTTCTTCTTTTATTTCGCGGATTATTGCCTCTTTTGTCGTTTCGCCTTCTTCAATTTTTCCGCCGGGAAATTCCCACCAGTCTTTCCATTCGCCGTAGCCGCGCTCTGTTGCAAAGATTTTTTTTGTGCCATTTTCTTCGCTTAAAATTACCGCCGCAGAAACGTGAATTGTTTTTAATTGTGATTTTGATTCTAGTATTTCGTCCATTTTGATGTCCTTTGAATGTGTTTTTGTTTTAGCTTATTTTTGATTATTTTCCAAGAGTGTCGGTGCGGGTGGTAAAGATAAACAATAAAAATTCCGATTCTTTAAAAAAGGAGTTTACACATAGATGAATAAAATTGAAGATTTTTGTAATGAAATAATTACTGAATTAAACGCTTGTTATGATATTGAGCCAAGCTTAAAAAGAGCTTTTACAGATGTTATAAAATATTTGAATCAATTCCCGGAAAATCTTTCTGGACGCTCAAAGAAAAATATAATTGATGTATCGAGTAAAGATGGAATCAGCCAGCTTGCTATTTTCTATTTTAATGCTTTTTATTCTCCGACAATTCCAAAAACTCCAACTACAGTTCCTGATGAAATGGTTAGTGTAATTATGCAAACTGTTTTTGGTTATTCGCAGGAAGAAACAGAAAAAATAAAAAAATATCATCTTGAATCAATGGCTTGCGAAAATGCAGTTGGTTCTTTGCTTGAGCGTTATCTTGATTCTGTTTTGCGTCCTGCTGGCTGGAGCTGGTGTTGTGGAGATTTTGTTCATGCAATTGACTTTATAAAAAATGAAAATGGAATTTGGTATGAACTTCAGATAAAAAATCGGGATAATTCAGAAAATTCTTCAAGCAGTGCAATAAGAGAAGGAACAGAAATTCATAAATGGTTCAGAACAAAATCAAGAACAGGTGAAACTATGTGGAATAATGTTCCAGATATAATGAAGGGACTTGGTCTTTCAGAAGAAGGTTTTAAATCTTTTGTTGAAAAATATCTGAAAGACCATATAAAGTTAGGAAAAGGAAATTAAGTTTAAGAAAATTCTTCAAATAATGAAGGTTGATTTTTCTTATTTTGTTTAGAAAGTCTTTTTTCTATTAATTTTTTTACAGAAACATCATCTGTAAATGTATAACGAGAAAAAGGAAATCCTTCCGGAGGTAAATCAAGTTTTTCATTATTTACCAGTTTTACAATTTGTTTTCCGATTGCTGTTCCCAAACTGACAGGAACGGCATTCCCAATCTGTTTGTAGACATCTTTTATTTCTCCAAAAAAAATCCAGTCATCTGGGAATTCTTGAATTCTAGCATATTCCTGAATGCTTAAAGGTCTGTCTTTATCTGGATGACAAAGGTCTGTTGCAGGCATTGTCGGGTCTGTTACGAGTGTAGGACTTGGAGAATCCCATGCAAGTCGTCTGAAAAATCCTGTTTTTCCGCCACCAAGTTTAAGTTTTTCTCCCATTGCTTCGTACTGAACATTTTCGGGTAAATCTTTCCAATATTGACCAGCTTTTAGCATTTTAAAAAATTTTAATCTTCGTTCTGGAAATTTCATTGATTTTTGATTTTCTTCTTTTAAATCTGAAATAACTTCTCTGACCGTTCTCCATTTTGGTAAATTAAAATTTCCATTTTCATCATTTGTTGGTGGAAGATATGGAACTTTTTGACCCTCTCGTGAGCAGAAAAATACAACACGTTCACGTTTTTGTGGTGCTCCATAATTTGCAGCGTTATAAAGATTAAAAGAAACGGTATAACCACCTTTTTCAAGTTTGTTTAAAATATAAAGAAGTGCACCACCTTTTTTTTCTTCCGGTGTTTTTTGGGCAAAACCAAATCGCTTTTCCATTTCCTCGCTTTCAAATGGAGCAGAAAGAATTCCACGGACATTTTCTATAACTGCAAATTTTGGACGAAGCTCAAGAATTCTGTCTATAAAAGTTAAAAATACATTTCCTCTTTTGTCTTGAAATCCTTTTCGTTGACCCGCAGTACTGAATGCTTGGCATGGTGGCCCTCCGATAACAAGGTCAATTTCTTGATTTTCTGAAATGTTTGCAAATTTTCTTATTTCGCTGGCTGAATAATTGTTAATATCACCAATTAAGCCGATGTTCGGACGATTTAATAAAATTGTTTTGCGTGCATTAGGTTCTATTTCTGAAGCAAGAAGTGGGTGAATTCCTGCTTTTTCAATTCCATAATCCAAGCCCATTGCTCCAGAAAAAAAACTGAGGGCAACAATATTGGGAATTTCATCAGATTTTCTTATTTGATCTGGAATATCTTTGCAAAATTTAAAAATAGTTTCAGTATTATTAAAAAATGATGAGTCTATAACCCAGGTTTTTCCGACTTGTTCGGCTTTTATTTTTCCATCACGGATTAATTTTCTTGTATATTGCGGAGTACATTTTAGAAAAATTGAAACTTCTTCAACTGATAGGTACTGCTTATTTGTTTCCATATCGAAACTTTATAAGATTTTTTGTAATAAATCAAGGCAGGTTTTGTATTTTCCTTATTCGGTTGAAAAACGCAAATTTGTTACCTTAGAAATGCAGTGGTAAATATTTCCATCTTACAAACACTTTCTTACGCTGTTTCTTGAAACGCCGAACGCTTTTGAAATTTGATTTATGCTCATTCCGCTTTGATGAAGAATTTTTACATGGTTTGAATAAAAGTCGAGGATGTGGCGTTTATTTTTGCTTCCAATCGGTCGCCCTAGTTTTTTGCCAGACGCTTTTCGCATGGCCAGGGCTTCTTTTGTCCGCTGGCTGATTAAATTTCGTTCAATTTCGGCACTAAGCCCGAATGCAAAAGCCAGCACCTTTGACTGAATGTCGTCGCCCAAGCGGTAATTGTCTTTTATTGTCCAGATTTTGGCTTCTTTTTCCATCAAAAGGTTTAAAATCGACATAATCATAAAAAGACTGCGTCCTAAGCGGCTGAGTTCCGAGCAGATAATCAAGTCACCTTTTTTAATTCCACGCAAAAGCCGGCCTAATTCACGCTTACTCGGTTCAACTTTTCCGCTGATTTTTTCCTGGATAAAGGCGTCGATTTTAATTTTGTTTTTTGAGCAAAATTTCTGGATTTCGAATTTCTGATTCTCTGTTTCCTGGGCGTTTGTGCTCACTCGAATGTAGGCGTAGGTCATAAAAAGTCTGAAATCCTAATTTTATTTTGATTCTTTGTTATCGTCTAAAACGGAAGTTGCTACATTTTCAATTTGTCCGATGCCATTTTTTGCATTTAATGGGGTGACAACAGATTTACCTGTTTTTGCTTCAAGTTCTGTTCTTGCGTTTTTTGCGATTGTAGCACCGTCAACAGCGTTTTGAATGTGGTCGTTGAAGTTTTGAGGATTTTTTGATTCCGAAATTTCTTTTGTGGAAAGTTCGGCAAGCATATTCAAAACCAGTTCTTTATTCGTCATGTTGTCGCGTAGATTTTCTTTTTTTAAGCCTTTGAACGATTTATATTCTTTTGCAGTTTTTCCAGCCCAAGTTTTGTAGATGATGTCCGTTAAAGTTGCAAATTGAACGCCTTCCTCTAGACCATGTTTTTTCCATTCGTCAGTTAAATCTTTCCTGATTTCAATTGATTTTAGCCGCTGATTTATCCAGTTTTCCGAATATCCCAAAGCACGATATTCCAAAAGGGAACGCTGAATTCCCTGCTCAGGGTCTTGCATTTCGTCCAGACGTTCCTTTGCGACTTGTGCCATCCAAAGTTTGAAAGGTTCTGCTTTTGGAGAAGGAATTGATTGGATGAGGCGGAAGATGCCTTGGGCATTAGCAGCTTGAATTTTTCTATTTTTGCCATCTTTCCCGACCATTTGAAGTGGGGTACAAATTGTACCCCAGTTGAGATTTAACTGCTCGTCCCTAGAACGCATTTTTTTTATGTACTGCTTTGGATCTTTACTTTCCGTTAAGATTTCAACAATATCCACTACGCTAAAATACCATTCCTCTTCGTCCGCATTCCAAACAGAGCGAACCTGCTTTTCTTCAAAAAGTTTGATTTGTGTATTCATTTTATACTCCGTGATTTTAGTGGTGATTTTGTGAATGGAGAAAGTCTTGCTTTAAATATAACAAAAAAATTGGTGGAAGTAAAAGATTTTAGAGTTTCTCCTAATTTATCCCAATTACTCTAAAGTAGAAATATAAGCTGCAAGTGCATAAAGTGGCATGTTACAAAGCCAGGATTCTTTTCTGTAATTTGACATTGAAGAGCGGAGGGCGATTTCTGGATTATATTTTTGGCAAAAGGCTTTAAGACTTCGGGCTTTTAAGTTTTCCTCGGCTTTTACTTCGATTGGAATGCAATAGGAATCTTTTTGAAGTAAAAAATCAATTTCGCCTGAAGAATTTTCTGTTGAATAATAATAAAGTTCGTTTTCTCCTGCACAAAGTTCCTGGGCTACAAATTGTTCTGTCAGGGCTCCCTTAAACTCTTCAAAAACACTATTTCCTTCCAGCAGAACTTTTGCCGAAAGATTTGATTTTGCAGCAAGCAAACCGATGTCAGAAAAAAACAGTTTAAAACTGCTTAATTCGACATAAGAAATGAGCGGAAGGGCAGGCTTTTTTACACGGTAACTTTTGTGAACAAGACCAGAGTCCCTTAGCCATTGGATGGCAAGTTCAAAATCCTTGGCACGTGCACCTTCCCTTATAATTCCATAAATAAATTTTCGGTTTTCTTTTGCGAGTTGACTTGGAATAGAATTCCAGACCATTTGAATGCGAGGAATTGTTTCTTGAGGGGCGTGTTTGGAAAAATCATTTTCATAATAAATTAAAAGTTCATTTTGAATTTTTCTTACCTGGGTAAAATCATCACTGTCGATATAGCACTGAACAGCTTCTGGCATACCGCCTACAAAGTAATATTTTTTCAAAAGGTCAGCAAATTTATGGGAAAACGCATTTATCATTTCAAAATCCTGATTATCCAAAAGTTCAGCAAGATTTTTATTTCCCGTAGCCAGTAAAAATTCATAAAAATTAAAGGGATAAAGATGGAGAAAATTGACTTTCCCCACTGGAAAAGAAGTTTTCTGGTGAAGGGCAACACCCAAAAGCGAACCGGCAGCTATAATTGAATATTCTGGGGCATTTTCACAAAAATATTTGAGCGAAGTTAAAGCCTGGGGGACTTCCTGAATTTCATCAAAAATAAGGAGTGTATTTTCACTGTAAAAATTTTTGCCACTTTCAATTTTAAGGGCCGAAATAATCCTTTTTATATCAAAATCACCTTCAAAAACGCTTTTCATGCCAGGGTTATTTTCAAAATTTATGTAGACAGTATTTTCAAAATATCTTTTGCCAAATTCTTTCATAACCCAGGTTTTTCCCACTTGACGAGCCCCCTGAA
>CAVHIX010000056.1:0-10734 GCA_963636135.1 Anaerovoracaceae bacterium | reverse complement strand
TTAAACGCCAGTTGAATAATTTTTGACAAAAAAATCGGATAAGATTTTACAAAAATATTTTCCGAAACAGAATTTCTAAAATCCGGGAAAGCATTCATCATCGAAAGTTCGTTAATTTCCGGAATCGTAACATAATCCAAAAAAGATTTTAAATTGATTTTCTGCTCAAACCGTTCCAAATTCTGCGTTACAAATTCTGAATAATTTAAAGAATTTATCGTATTCACAGTTTCTTCTATTTTATAAATATCTTCCGAAAAAATCGCTTTTTCTACCGGCAAAAGATTTTTGTTTTCTTCAACCTGATTTCTTAAAATATGAATCGTCGGATTAATGTGCTCATTTAACATTCTGTAAACTATTTTGTGTTTTTCTGTAAAAATTTTTTCTTCTTCAATTTTTGAAATAAGATTTTTGTTTTCCTGAATTTTATCGCTGTAATCATTCCAGTGGATTTTAAAATAGTGATAAAAAATCAAAAACATTGCCAAAATTTCTGGAATATTCCAATCCGAATTTGGGGCCGAATCATCTTTATTCGTGTACGAAATGTAAAGCAATCTTACAATCTGTTTTGCAGCAATTATAAAATCCGCAAGAATAATTAAAACAATCGCGAACTTTGAATCTTGCCTGTAAAAAAAATAAGTTGCACCAAACTGAAATAAGTTGTAGCCGTACGCAAAAACGATTGCAAAAATTTTTACAACAACCGCCCAAACTCCACGCGGCAAAATCAGAAAAATCATACAAAGAATTATTGAAAAAATGTACGAAACCTGCGAACGAGTGCACATTTTCTGGATTTTTTTAATTTTTATATTATTTCTGTTAAACCGAAGCTGCTTATTTCCGAGTAAAATCGCCGGCGAAATTAAAAAGAAAAGATTTACTTTATTTACAGTTTCCGGATTTAAAAATTTTGACCATAAAAAATGCGATAAAAGCCCGCCATAACTGTTTAAACAATAAATATACAAACTTAAAATCAGACCGATGTAAAAAATGCCCTTTTTATCTTTACTTGCAATCGAAATATTTAAAATTATAAACCAAAACGAAATGAAAAGGCCTAAAACAAAAAAATTGTAAATCAGTCTGAAAGTGTCCATTTTTTCATTTTATATAAATTATTGAATTTTTACTATAAAAATGCCATACTGTGAAAGATTTATTTTAAACTTGATAAAACAAGAAGTTACTTTGTAATTTCTGGAGGTAATATGATAAAGTTACGAGGTGCATTTACAGCGTTAGTCACACCAATGCACGAAGATGAATCTGTAGATTATGAAGGATTTCGTTCTCTCGTTAAAAATCAATGTGAAGGTGGAATCGACGGAATTTTGCCTTTAGGAACAACAGCCGAAACTCCAACACTCACAGAAGATGAAGAAGACGAATTAATCAAAATCGCATTTGACGAAGTTCACGCATACGAAAAAAAATCTGGCCGAAAAGTAAACATTGTTTTGGGAGCCGGTTCAAACTGCACTCGCGACGCCGTTCGTTACTGCGAAAGAGCAAAAAAAGCTGGTGCCGATGCCGCATTAGTCGTAACTCCATATTACAACAAACCTAGCAGCGAAGGGATTTTTAAACATTTCGAAGCTTGTTCAAAAGTCGGAATCCCAATCGTAGTTTACAACATTCAGGGCAGAACTGGAAAAAACATTGACACTCCAACACTCGAAAAAATCGCAGATTTGCCAAATATTATTGCCGTAAAAGAAGCCAGCGGAAACATCAACCAGATGATGGATGTAATTGCAAAAGTAAAATCAAAACACCCGGATTTTTCTGTAATTTCTGGTGATGATGGCCTAACACTTCCTTTACTCGCTTGTGGCGGAGACGGAGTTTTCAGCGTAGTTTCAAATTTAACCCCAGAATTAATCGTAAAAATGGTTCATTCTTATTTTGAAAACGATACAGAAACTGCCCGCGCACTCCACTACAGACTTTTACCATTCTTTAAAGCGGCATTCGTAGACGGAAACCCAACTTCAATTAAATATGCTTTATCTTTTAAAGGAATTATGAAACCGTGCGTTCGTCTTCCTTTGGTAGAAGTTACAGATTCAGCAAAAAAAATAATTGAAAACGCAATCAAAGAATGTAATTTATAATAAATAGAAGAGGAGTTAAAAATGTCAAAATTAAAAGTTGGTGTATTAGGTGCAACTGGAATGGTTGGCCAGCGCTATATAAAATTATTGGAAAATCACCCTTGGTTTGAAGTAACTTATGTTGCAGCAAGCCCTCGTTCAGCAGGAAAACCATATAAAGAAGCCGTAAAAAATCGTTGGCTTATCGGAAGCGATATTCCTTCTGCTGTTGCAGATTTAATTGTAGAAGACGCAAACGATGAAAAAAAGGCTCTTGGCAAATGTCAGTTTGTTTTTTCTGCACTTGAAATGGGAAAAGACGAAATTAAAGCACTTGAAGCCGCATACGCTGCAGAAGGAATCCCAGTAGTTTCTAACGCAAGTGCAAACCGCTGGACAGAAGATGTTCCTATGCTCGTTCCGGAAATCAACTATTCTCACCTTGATGTAATCGCTGAACAGAAAAAGCATCACGGCTGGGACAAAGGTTTTATCGCTGTAAAACCAAACTGTTCACTCCAAACATATATGATGCCGATTCACGCATTGATTCAGGCTGGTTACCCAATTAAAAAGATGATTGTTACAACTTTGCAGGCAACAAGTGGTGCCGGTTACCCTGGAGTTCCTTCATTCGATATGATTGACAACATCGTTCCATTTATTGGCGGCGAAGAAGAAAAAACAGAAAAAGAATGCCTTAAAATTTTAGGAAAAGTTCAGGACGGTAAAATCATAAATGCTGAATATCCAATCGTTTCTTCAACTTGTACACGCGTTCCTGTAATCGACGGACACACAGCCTGCGTTTCTTTGGAATTTGCAGATAAAAAGCCAAGCCTTGAAGAAATTGAAAAAATCTGGACTTCTTACAAATCAGTTCCACAGGAATTAAATCTTCCTTCTGCCCCAGAACATCCTATTGTAGTTCGCCACGAAGAAAACCGCCCACAGCCACGCCGAGACCGCGAAACAGAAAAAGGAATGGCCTGTGTAATCGGTCGACTTCGCCAGTGCAATGTTTTTGACATTAAATTCGTTTCATTAAGCCACAACACAAAACGCGGTGCTGCCCTTGGCGGAATCTTAAACGCAGAATTGTTAAAAGCAAAAGGATTTTTTGACAATCTTTAGTAGAAAAAAGATTTAATCTATAAAACAAACCGCTTCTCTGTTTGGGGAAGCGGTTTATTTTTTTAACGATATAAGGTGAAGTAAAGTCTTAAAAGCCGATTCCTAACTAAATTCAGAATGACATTTTTTTTATTCAGAACGACATATTTAAAAACAAAAAGACCGCCTGCACTACACAGATTTTTCTGCGCATATATTCTATGCAATTTACTTTTTTTATCATAACAAGATTCTTAAAACTTTTAAAGATCAAAGGATAAAATGTGATAAAATGGTTATTTCATTATAGCACATTTTTAAACCAGCCTTTCTACCACATAAAAAATCCGGCGGGCGTGTTGCAGAAATACTTTTTTTTTGTACAGTATAACAACAAGGAGTTTTTTATGAAAAAGATTATTTCTAGTCTTGTGGCATTTATTGCCGGTTCATTGATGTTTGCAGCTACCCCTGCAAAAGATTTGCTTTTAGGAACTTATGATTTTGCAACAGTTCCAAGTAAAACCTGGGAAATTTTTGATGGAACTTTTACAAACATCGACACAATTGGGGAAGAATACACATTCTTTGGCGGATTTAAAATCAAAAATATCATTGGTTTTGTTCGCTACGATTTTAGCTGTACTATAAAAAATGGTGAAGATGATTTTTCTGTTGAAATTTCAGATATGAGTTCTTATGCGATTGATAAAAAAGGCGCAAAACTTAAGAACGGAAAAGAATCTAAAACATCAGCAAGTGTAGCTTCTCAGTATGCAGAACAGATGAAAACTGAAATCAAAAACAGAATTAAAGCTTTTCAGGAAAGTGGAAAAATCGATGAAGAATACACAAAAGTTATAACAAGTCCAGCTTTCGTTAATGTAATTTCTAAATCATTAAGTGATTTGGCAATGAAAAAATTCGTTGAAACAAATATTAACGGAAAAAAAGTTTCTTTCAATGTAACTCTCGAATCTATTGATGAAAATAAAAATCCTATAACAGGCGAAACATATCCACTTCAATATAAAGCAACAGGTGGAGTTCAAGTTATAAAAGATTATTCTCTTGGCGGAATTAAAATCACTGACAACTATACTGTTTACATTTACAGCAACAACGATAAATTACTTTCAGCAAAAAAAGGTTCAAATTATAAAGTAAATGGAACAGCAGAATTAAAACAAATCGGTTCAGGTTTAAACAAATTCTGGATTTACTCAGTTAATGAAGAATAAAAACTTGAATAAACATCTATAAAAAAATTATCCCGTTGTTTTTGCAGCGGGATTTTTTATTTTCACTTACTCTACAACTTTCCACTCGGAAATATTTTTTTCTTTGCTGTCAAAGTTTACACCAATTTTAAAAAGTTTCCGTTTATCGCTTAAAAAAGGTTCAGCGTATTTTTTGTCTTCTATTTGGGCTAGTGCTTCGTCGGCGGACTTATCACGCTTAAACTCAAAAAGATAAATATAATTATCCGCCTGAACAACGCAATCAACACGACCTTGCGAGTAATGCTGTTCAACGCCAACAAACTGTCCCATCAGAACAAAAACAATGTAAATTATATTCTGAAAATTCTGTTCAATAACTGTGTCGTCAGTTTTTGAAGAATATGGAAGACGAGCAAAAAGGGATTTAAAACGGGTCATAAATGAATCAATATCACCATTTTGAACATCCTTACAAAACTGAGATACACAAAGCGAACTTGAATCTCTTGTTGACTGTGTAAAATATGGAACAAGGCAGTCCAGGAAACTGTAGCGCACTTCATCATTCGGGTATCCAAGATGATATTCCTGATACTTTGCATCATAACTTTTTATAGTCAGATAGCCAGTCTGATAAAAAAGCGGAATCGGGTTGGGATTGTCATCGCGGTAATCTTGTAATGTCAACTGTGTGGCAGAAAGTTCATCCGTAGAAAATTCGCGGGCATCAAAATCGCATTGCTTTAGTTTTTTAAGCAAAAACGTTGGCGTACCGCTTGCAAACCAGTAATTCCCAAATTCTTTTTTAAAAAGCGCATTTATCAAGCTGAACGGATTATAAAGCCCTTCTCCTTTCGGATGAAAATGGTAGCCGTCGTACATTCGTTTTAATTCTGCAAGACAACCTTCGTAAGACAAGGAAACTTCTTCCGCCAGTGCCTGAATTTCCGGTTTAAAAGTTTCTTTCATCTCTTTTTGCGTGATTCCGCATATTGTAGAAAAATCTTTATCAAAAGAAATGTCGTTCAGCTGATTTAAATCACTAAAAATCGAAACTTTACTGAACTTTGTAACGCCCGTGATAAAAGTAAATTGCAGATGTTCATCACAGGATTTTAGATTTCCGAAAAAACCCTTAAAAAGTTTACGACTTTCTTCCAAAGCTTCGCCTTCACTTTCGAGCAAGGATTTGTCGTATTCATCAACAAGAACAACAACGCCAAGCCCTGTTTTTTTGTGAGCAGCTTCAAGAAGATATCGGAAACGCTCTTCAAGGGAACGCTCTTTTTTTTCATCCCCATAAATTGCTTCCCATTCTTCAAGATGAATATTTAAAACTGCTTCAAGCGAAGATAATGAATCGTATTTTTTTCCATTAAAATCAAAATAGAACACTGGGTACTTTTTCCAGTCTTTTTCAAGTTCAGCAATTTTAAGACCTGTAAAAAGTTCTTTTTTGCCTTCAAAATAGGCACGCATCGTAGAAAGTAAAAGGCTCTTTCCAAAACGACGGGGACGACTTAAAAAATAAGTTGTGCCTTCACTTGCGAGACGATAAATAAATTCTGTTTTATCGACATACAGATAATTTCCTGCACGAAGTTTTTCAAAAGATTGTATGCCAATCGGAAGTTTTCGGATGCTCATATAAGAATTATAGCATAATTTATAGAAAATTTACGGAACATCTGCACTTTTTTTTCAATTCAACATGACAAATATTACACCCCGCAAATTGCCCAAAGCGGAATGTTTATTAAATTAGTTTGTGCCATTTCTTGCTCGCAAAACTTTGCCATTGACGTTCGCACAGCAAGGTCCGGAGTAAATTTTTCACAGAAAACTTTCAGACTTTTTGCTTTTAGATTCTGCTCGGCTTTTACTTCAAGTGGAATAACATTTTTACCTTTTTGAATCAAAAAATCCATTTCGTATGTGGATTTTTCGCCGGAAAAATAATATGGCTTATAATCTGTAGTCGAAAGTAATTCCTGCAAAACATATTGCTCGGTAAGTGCCCCCTTGAATTCAACAAAAATTTCGTTGCCATTTACAATGCTGTCTTTATCCAGTTCACTTAAAGCACACAAAAGACCGATGTCATTTAGATAAAGTTTAAAATCCGTAAAAGAAATATAGGCTTTTAGAGGAACGGCGGGTTTTGAAACTTTATGAACCTTGTGAATAAGACCTGCGTCACTTAGCCACTGAATTGCAATTTCAAAATCTTTCATTCTAGCACCCTGCTTTATCTGACCAAAAAAGAATTTTTTATTTTCTTTTGCAAGTTGCATTGGAAGAGAATGCCATACCATTCGGATTCGAGGAAGTTCCTGGCTCTTAACGTGCTTTCCAAAATCCCCTTCGTACTGACTTAAAATTGCATTTTGAACATTACGAACTTTGTCATAATCCCCAGTTTGTGCAAACGTTTTTACTGCTTCGGGCATTCCGCCAACAAAAAAATAATTTTTTAAGTGAGGAATAAAAGTCTCGCTTAAATCAGAAATCAAAGGATTTGAAGGCTCTTTTTTTTCAAGAAGTTCTGCAAGGTCATTTTCGCCAAGAGCCATAAGATATTCAGAAAAACTCATGGGAAAAAGCCTGAACTCATCTACTTTTCCAACTGGAAAAGAAAGCCCTTCGTGAATGCTCACCCCCAAAAGCGAACCTGCCGCAACAACAGCGTATTCTGAAGCGTCTTCACAAAAATATTTTAAGGATTCAGTAACTTTTGGAGCGGCCTGGATTTCATCAAAAATTATAAGTGTTTTTTGCGGACTGATTTTTGTGTGATGCTGAATTTCTAGGGTCTTCAAAATGCGTTTTACATCATAATCTGATTCAAAAACCTGGGCGTCTTTTTGATTGTTGTAAAACGAAATATAAAGGGTATTTTCAAAATAAAGCCTGCCAAATTCCTGCATAAGCCAGGTTTTACCAACCTGACGTGCTCCCCATATAATAAGAGGTTTGCGGTTTTCTTTTGTTTTCCACCCAGCAAGTTTTTTAATAAAGTTTCTTTGCATAAGGTGATTATATCACAAACTAAAGGATTTTTTACACTTTTTCGTCGGAAAAAGTGTAAAATTTCTACATTTTTTCGTCGGAAAAAATGTCATTTTTATATAGCTACGTTTTCTTCATCGCTTTACACAAATCTTATTCAGTTTTTCTGGAACTTTAAAATGCTTTTCCAGGTTGTCGGAAAAATTACGCTGTATCTGCCGACGGGTAAACCTATAGTTTTTATAATGCCCCAAAATTCCTAAATAAGAGTTTATGCTTGCAAAAATCTCTTTTATTTTTTCTGAGCAGGGCTTTTCTTTTTTTACATCTTCTGAAGCCTTTTTTAACGCCTGAACAAAATTATTTTTTACACGACGACTACTTTGTGTAAAACCTGGTCGGATAAAAGTTCCTAAAAAACTAACTCCGTTATCAACTGGCTGTAAATAGATTTTTTTTGGGTGCAAGGTAAGATTCAACTGATTTTTCAAAAAAGATCGAACCTTTTTTATTACAATTTTTAAAAGCGATTTATCCGCACTTACAAAAACGCAATCATCAACATAGCGGACATATTTTTTAATTCCAAGCCTATGCTTTACAAAATGGTCAAGTTCCGTCAGAAAAAAGTTTGCAAAAACCTGGCTGGTTAGGTTGCCGATGGGAAGCCCACAGTTTTCGTTAGTTGTAAAAAGACTTTTATCTAGTGGCAGGGGAAGCCACTCCTCTTTTGGACTCCGCAGGACACAGTTTTTTGAAGGGTCATTAAAAATAATTGTTCTGGCAAGATATTTTTCAAAATCAGCAGAAGAATCATAATACTTGTCTATAAAACAGGACAATTTTTGCCACAAAAGATTTCTGTCCACATTCATAAAAAAGCCCTTAATATCCAGTTTTAAAACCCAGGCTTTTCTTTTTCCGTTATGACTTTCGCTTTTTACAAAATGTTCGACACGTTTTATAGCAGCATGGGTCCCTTTGCCTTTTCGGCAGGCGTAAGAATCAAAAATAAAATGCTTTTCAAAAGTTTGATTAAGGCGATTTATTAAAATATGATGAACTATGCGGTCTTTAAAAGGGGCTGCAAAAATTTCGCGGCGGACAGGCTTTGTTACGATAAAGGCATTGTAACGTCCCGGCTGCCAGGTATAATTTTTAAGTTCATAAAAAAGTTCGACAAGACGTTCTTCAAGATTTATTTCAAAGCTCAGGGCACTTTTTGAATAACGTTTAGTCTTTCGACATTCGTAATAAGCGGTAAAAACTTCTTCTATTGTTAATGGATCTGACATATTTCAAAAAAAATGGTACATTCCGCTTTTGCACAAAGCAAAAACAGAATGTACCCTGTCTTTGCGTAAAATCCCGAACTACTAACACATTATTATTGTTGTTCTTGTTGTTGTTGTTGACGTTGCCATTGGAGAAATTCAATTTGTACGCGTTATTATAGTTGTTAGAACTCTGCGAACTGCTCCAATAACCGCAGAATTTTAAGCTTTTTAGGACGAACGCCCCAAAAAGACTCTTTCCCGAAAAAAAGGTTCTATGACCTGCGGCATTATTTCAGCCGCCCTATTTTTTGATTCCCGGAAATTCTGCCGCTTTTACACAAAAACCAGGCACTCTCTGTGCCACCGTAGCAGCACAGATTCTCACCAATATGATTACAGGTTAGCATTCCGCCAGCCTGTAATCTGCTTTCCAATACTTTCCATAAGCAGTACAAGTTCTGACTGCTGTTTTATGGAAATCAACTTTAAATCTTTGCAAAGGCGGACTTCAAGTTTTACGACTTCAAAGCTGTCTAAAAACTGTTCAAGGTAAACAACCTTTTCTTTACAGCGGTTTGCACGGTAAATACTTCGCACTAAAAGAATGCAGTCACGCTTTAAATCCTGACCGAGCGTAAACTTGTACTCCCGGCTGAAATTTGACGTAAGCTCAAAAAGCCGTAAGGTTAGTTTATAAACATCTTTAAAAACTGGTAAATCGTAATAAAGTGCCATAGCAAAAATATCCTATAGTTAAATAGTTAAATTGTTAAAAAGCCCGAACTACTAACACATTATTACTGCTGCTCTTGCCGCTGTAGTCGACGTAGCCATTGGAGAAATTCAACTTGTACGCGTAATCATAGGTGTAAGAACTCTGCGAACTGCTCCAATACCAATTTGTACCAATAGTAAAACCACTTACTTTAGTCAAACTTGTCTGCAGGGTTTCTTTATTCTTGTAGATTTCGTACAGTTCTGAAATTGAAGGAATGTACCAGCCACTTGCAAGGTCGCCTGTGTAACTCTGACTTGAGCCGTAATTTGCAGCAAAGTTAAATGCAGGGTAATTTGTTGCTACGTCTTTTGTACCTTCTGGGTCTACTGAACAGATATATTCCCAGTTGTCGCTGCCGTCTAAGTCGCCGGTGAATGTATAACCGCTGCTATAACTTCCGTCACAATATGCAATTATATCAGTAAAGTTTGTGTTATAACCGGTTGTATCACTTGGTGCCCACTGTAAATAACTTGATTTCTTTAGACCAAGACCAAGCACTCCACCATTTGCGTTAAAGCCTGCAACTACTGCAACTGGCTTATTATTTTCATCAATTGTGTAAGATTCAATGTTTGCTACATCAATTTTACTTCCATCTGCAAGAAGAATATCTCCTACAGAATAGCCCGTTGTATCTTTTACTGTAAATGTACCGGTTGTACTGTTGTTTCCGTTTTCAATTTTTACATCATAAGACTTGGCTTCTCCAGGAATTGTAAGACTTACTGTAAGTTTTGAGTCGCTCACGATTGTAATTACAGAATCAGCGATAATAGAAGATGTATCACAAGTTACGCTAAAGTCGCTTTCAGTTACACCTGGGGCTGCAAAGTTTTTACCAATGACTGTTGCAGTTACGGTACGGTCTTCATATATTGTTCCTGCATTTGGAATCTTGAAATTTGTAAATGCCGGTACTCCGTAAACCTGCAAGCTTGCTGTTGTGCTCTGAGCAACTTCTGCAAACAAAACTTTTACTGTGTAAGTGTCATCTAAAGTTGGAACAGAAAGTTCTACTTTAAAACTTGTCGTACTCTGTGTAAATTCTGTTGTGTCTACTGTTACTCTAGTGCCGTACTCTGATCCTGTGCTGTCATAAAGGGCAAGGGCGATTGTTCCGGCCAGATCAAGGTTTGCACCTTCTACAGTTGCAGTTGTTTTTGTGTCACTTGTTACATCATTTACAGAAATCTGTGTTGTGGTAAGCGTTACACTTGATACTT
>CAVHIX010000055.1:0-10871 GCA_963636135.1 Anaerovoracaceae bacterium | reverse complement strand
TTAGAACAGGCTTTGTCTTTTAATGATGAAAAAATCGCTTCACAAATTGCAGAAACTTACGAACTTTTGCAAAGCGATGAAGAAACTTCCTGTAAACCAATCGATTTTTTTGAACTTTGCGAATTGATTCGTTCTGCTTTTGTTCCAAAAGAAAGTTATTTTGTGTTTAAAAATTTAATTTCAAGTCTGGAATTTTCATTTGATGAAAACGAATCAAAAAATGGAAATTTAATTTTTATTCCGCGCTCAAGCCAAGAAATTGAACAAATAAAAAAGAAAAATTACGAAAAAGAACACGAAGAAGAATTGCGCGAAGAATTTATAAAACGCCTAAAAGAACGAAAATTAAATCTTCCGGAAGATGCAAAATTTATGGGTGAAGTTGAAGCTCTGGCATTTTGTAAAATTGAAAAATCAAAAGTTTTAGTTCAGGCTGGAATTCCTCAATCCCCGGAAAATGCTCACAAATTGCTGATTGAAACTGGCATTTGGGATATTACAAAAAATCCGTACCCAACGCGATATGGGCTTACAACTGTTAGTGCAACTGAAGGCCTTCCCCCGCCGCCACAGGAAGAGCGTTTTGAAGTTCCGGGTGTTTCCTATGCGATTGATAGTCCTTGGTCAAATGACCCTGATGATGCGATTGGTTTTGACGGCGAATATTTGTGGGTTCATATTGCAGACCCGGCAAGTTCAGTTTTGCCAGATTCCGCAGTGGATAAAAGTGCCCGCGACCGAGGAACAACGCTTTACATTCCGGAAGGGGCGGTTCGTATGCTTTCTGAATCGTGCCTTGAAGATTATGCGTTGGGCCTAAAAGAAAAATGCAATGCCTTGAGTTTTAAAATCAAATTAAAAGAAGATTCTTCTATTGAAAGTTGTGAAGTTTTAAAAACGATTGTAAAAGTTCAGCGGCTCACTTACCAAAAGGCTGATGAATTAAAAGATTCCCCGGAATTAAAACCGCTTTTTGAAATTGCTAAAAAAAATGCCTTCCGCAGAAGTAAATCAGGGGCTGTTCAGATTCAAATGCCAGAAGTTCACATCAGCGTTGATAAAGAAACGAAAAAAGTTGAAATTTCTCCTTTGGTGCGATACGAAAGTGACAGCGTTGTTTGCGAGGCGATGCTTTTGGCTGGAGAAGGCGCGGCATATTTTGCAATGAATAATAGAATTCCGTTTGCGTATATAAGTCAGGAAGCTCCAGATATTCCTAAAAATTTAAAAGACGGATTTGCCGGGAAATTTCAGCTTTTAAAATCTATGCATAAACGGTCGGTTGGTGTAACGCCTGCAATGCATTCGGGGTTGGGTCTCGCGCTTTATACTCAAGTGACTTCTCCGCTTCGCCGTTACAGCGATTTAATTGCACACGAACAGCTTAGGGCATTTTTAGATAAAAGGCCTTTGCTTGACAAAGATACGATGCTTTTTCGACTTAGTGCCGGGGATGCGTCGAGTATTGCGGCAAAAAAAGCGAGCCGATTTAGTGAAATGCACTGGAAATTAATCTATCTTTTGCAAAATCCTGAATGGAAAGGGAAAGCGGTTTGTGTTGACAAAAAAGATGATGGCGCATTAATGCTGATTCCGAGCCTTGCTCTTCAGACTGTTGTAAAAGGATTAGAACCAATCGATTTTAATGATGAAATTGAAGTTCGCGCACAAAATATAAACATTCCTCTGCTCACTGTAGATTTTGTAAAAGTTTAATGAATATAGCGTTATTCTGTTATTTTAAGAAATGTTTAACTCTATATATAGTGTAAGTGATTTTTGACAAAAATTAAAAAAATGTTGCAGAAAAATTATAAAAGTATTAATATTAATGATAACCAACACGAGAAGTTTTCTCAAAGCCGGATTTTTTAATTTGGTGGTTGGAAATAAAATATCTTATAAACAAAATACGTTTGGTTTATAAGAAAATGAGGTAATTTTATGGCTTTAAGACCAGAATGGGAAGGATTTAATCCTAATGGTTTATGGACTAGCGAAATCAATGTTCGCGACTTTATCCAGGCTAACTATACAGAGTATAATGGAGATCAGTCATTCCTTGAAGGACCTACAGATGCAACAAAAAAATTGTTCGATGAACTTCAGAAATTACAGAAAGCTGAACACAATAAAGTTTCAAAAGGCTTAGACGGAAAAGAAAGAACTGGTGTTCTTGATCTTGAAACAAAAGTTGTAACAGGTCTTACTGCATATGGTGCTGCTTACATTTGCCCAGAAGGAAAACAGCTTGAAAAAGTTGTTGGTCTTCAGACAGATAAACCACTTAAACGAGCATTTATGCCTTATGGTGGAATCAACATGGCAGTTCAATCATGCGAAATGTATGGTTACGAAGTTGATCCAGAATTAAAAAAGATTTTTACAGAATATCATAAAACTCATAATCAGGGTGTTTTTGATGTTTATACACCAGAACATCGTGCAGTTCGTTCTGCTCATATTTTAACAGGATTGCCTGATACTTATGGTCGTGGACGAATCGTTGGTGACTACCGAAGAATCGCTCTTTACGGTATCGATTATCTTATTCAGGAAAAACAGAAAGATTTTGCAAATATTGGCGACGGAACAATGACAGAAAAAGTTATCCGTCTTCGCGAAGAAGTAACAGACCAGATTAATGCTCTTAAAGGCATCAAAAAAATGGCTGAAGCTTACGGATTTGATATTTCAAAACCTGCAAAAACAGCTCAGGAAGCATTCCAGTGGCTTTATTTTGGTTACCTTGCTGCAATCAAAACACAGAACGGTGCCGCAATGTCTGTAGGTCGTGTTTCAACATTCCTTGACATTTATATTGAACGAGATCTTAAAAAAGGCCTTATCACAGAAAAAGAAGCTCAGGAATTAGTTGATCATATGGTTATGAAATTCCGTATGGTTCGTTTTGCTCGTATTGAATCTTACAACAATTTGTTCTCAGGAGATCCAGTTTGGGCTACACTCGAAGTTGGTGGTCTTGGACAGGACGGCCGTTCAATGGTAACAAAAAACGATTACCGATTCTTGCACACACTTGAAAATATGGGCCCTTCTCCAGAACCGAACATGACTGTTTTGTATTCTAAGAGACTTCCAGAAACTTTCCGTAGATATGCTGCAAAAATTTCTATTGATACATCTTCAATTCAGTACGAAAGCGATGATGTAATGCGCCCAATCTGGGGTGATGATTATTCAATCTGTTGTTGTGTATCTGCAACTCAGACTGGTAAAGAAATGCAGTTCTTCGGTGCTCGTGCAAACCTTGCTAAAGCTTTACTTTACGCTTTCAACGGTGGTAAAGATGAAGGAATCAAAAAGGGAATGCAGGTTGGTCCAGAATATGCTCCAATCACAGCTGATGTAATCGATGCTTCAAACTATAAAGAAGTTGAAAAGAAATATCTTGCAATGCTTGAATGGCTCGCTGATGTTTATGTAAATGTTTTGAATGCAATTCACTATATGCACGATAAATATTACTACGAAGCTGCAGAACTTGCTCTTGAAGATACAGATCTTAAACGAACATTTGCAACTGGTATTGCCGGTTTCTCTCATGTAGTAGATTCTCTTTCTGCTATGAAATATGCAAAAGTTCATGTAACTCGTGAAACTGTTGATGTAAAAGATAAAGCTGGAAATGTAATCGACACTGTAACTTTGGTAAAAGATTTCAAAGTTGAAGGCGACTTCCCTCGTTACGGTCAGGATGATGAAAGAGCTGATGAAATTGCAGTATGGCTTTTGAAAACATTCATGGGTATGATTAAAAAACACCCAACTTACCGCGATGCTGAACCTACAACTTCAATTCTTACAATTACTTCAAATGTTGTTTACGGTAAAGCTACAGGTGCTCTTCCTAATGGTAGACCAGCTGGTGCTCCATTCAGCCCTGGAGCTAACCCATCTTACGGTGCTGAAACAAAAGGTTTAATCAAATCTTTGAATTCTGTTGCAAAACTTCCATATCACTATGCTCTTGATGGTATTTCTAATACTCAGACAATCAATCCAAGTGCATTAGGACATACAGAAGAAGAAAGAATTGACAACCTTGTAAATGTAATGGACGGTTATTTCTCAAAAGGTGCTCATCACTTGAATGTAAATGTATTCGGCGTTGAAAAACTTAAGGATTGTCAGGCTCACCCAGAAAAACCTGAATATGCAAACTTCACAGTTCGTGTATCTGGTTATGCTGTACGCTTCATCAATCTTACAAAAGAACAGCAGGATGATGTAATTGCCAGAACTTGTCACGCAAGTCTCTAGTAATTAATTAATCTTTGTAAGGGCTACCCGCTATTTTTGTTGGGTAGCTTTTTTTGTTGTTTGACATAAATTGAAAATCGTACTATTTTATCTGTATGATTATTGATTCGCATGTTCATTTTGGGGAAAGCCTAAATTTTTCGATGCCACAAGAAATGGTTCTTTCTTCATTAAAAAAATATTCAATTGATAAAGCGATTGTTTCTAATGTTCAGTCAACGGAATGTGATCATTCATATAAAATTTTACCAGAAAATAAACAGATTTCGCAAATTGAAAGTTTAAAAAATACAGTCAATTTTGCAAAAGAACATAAAGGCTTAATTTACGCCGCCCTCTGGTGTAAACCCCTTTTAGAAAAACCGGATAATGATTTTATTTCGCTTATAGAAAATAATCTTGATGTTGTAAAGGCCTTAAAATTTCATCCTTATCATTCAACGGTTTGTTTTGACGATTACAGAATTGAACAGTTTTTGGATGTTGCTTTTCAATTTCATCTTCCTGTGATAACGCATACTGGAAAAGGGCCTTACGATAATTGCGATGCCGTTTTTCAGGTTGCAAAAAAATTTCCAAATCTGAATTTTATTATGGCGCATATGGGACTTGGAACGAATAATATTCACGCTGCAGAATTGTGTGCAAATCAGAAAAATCTTTTTGGGGATACGGCGTGGGTTCCGTATGAAAATATTGTAAAATTCATTAAAAAGTACGGAAGTGAAAAATTTTTGTTTGGCTCGGATAATCCAATCGACGGATTAGACACTTATTCTCAAAATCCAAAAGGCCAAAGATCGATTTATGTCGATTATTTTGAAAATAAAATTCTTTCTTCTGATGATTACGAAAATCTGATGCATAAAAATGCTGAACGACTTTTTTCGCTTTAAGTAAAATTTTTGTCAAATATTTTTGAATAAATTGAAAAATCGTAAAAAATAATATATAATTTGTTAGTTTGTTAAACGGTTTATCTTTCAGTATAGGAGGCGTATATGGACGGTGGAAGTAATTGCCCAAGTTATCCCATATTTAGCGTATGTTATGCGTTTCCTTTGCAGAATTTAAGTTCTGATAATCACTTTTTAGGACAAAATTATGATTACATACTGGCAGCAAACCGAAGAAAAACTTTCTCGAATCGATAAAGAAGAAATCACGCCGAATGATAAAATTTGGGTCGATGCCCGTGGTGTTACCCGAGACGATGTTGAACTTTTGCAGGCTGAATTTAAAATCGATCCGGATCATATTCTTGATATTCTTGACCCTGATGAACAGTCCCGTCTTGAAGATGGCGACGGTTATGTTTTAACGATTATTCGTCTTCCAATTTATGACCCAACGGCAGAAACTCAATATTGGACAATCCCGCTCGGAATTATTATTAAAGAAAATTACATTATTACGATGTGCTGGAGCGATTGTGAAGTTTTAAAAGATTTTTCGGCAGGTCGTGTAAAGGAAATCAATTTAAACGATTTTCCTTCATTTATAATGCGGATTTTGGCGCGTTCGGATTTGACTTATCTTCGTTACTTAAAGGAAATTAATCGGCGCAGTATTGGAATTCAAAATGAATTTCAGCTTTCTGTAGAAAACCGTGAAATCTTGCAGCTTTTGGGCCTTGAAAAATCGCTTGTATATTTTACGACTTCATTAAAGGCAAATCAGATGCTGCTTGAAAAATTCAGAAAAACGAAACTTGTAAAATTGGATTACGATGATATTGATTGGCTTGACGATGTTGAAATCGATAACAGACAGGCTATTGAAATGGCGGAAACATACAGAAATGTCCTGGTTGGAATTTTGGATGCGTTTGACTCGGTAATCAATAACAATTTGAATATGTACATGAAGCGCCTTTCAATTTTAAATATTTTGATGATGGTTCCGACTTTTATTACAAGTTTTTACGGAATGAATGTTGAACTTCCGCTTGCGGGGCTTGGTCGTCTTTCGTGTTTGATTATCAGTGGAGTTTGTATTTTTTCTGTAATTATTACGAATGTTTTTTTAGGAATTTCTGAACGCCGTTACCCGAATAAAAAGAAAAAGCAGCGGACAACACATTCGCAATATTCTAAAAAAGCTAGAAAAAACGCTCGCAGATTAAAAATGATTGAATCAGCTTTAACAAATTAAAGTGAGGTTTTATGAAAAAATATTTTTTTATTCTTTTAATCGGATTTTGTTCAATTTTTGCATTTGCAGAAGAAAATTTTAAAAGTTTGGATTTAGTTTATATCGATGCGAAAAATGAATCTTTTATAATCGGTGAAAATATTCAGTCTTTTGCCACAAAAAGAACGCTTTCTTCCTTTAAAATGAATAAATACGAAACGACTTATGATTTGTGGTATTCGGTTAGGATTAAGGCTGAACAAAATGGGTATAATTTTCAAAATCCTGGGCAGGAAGGCGCTTTTGGTCGGCGCGGAAAGACCCCAACAGAAAAAAGAAAAAATGAGCCGGTTACAATGGTCAACTGGTACGATGTTATAGTTTGGCTTAATGCTTTGAGCGAACAGGAAGGAAAAACTCCTTGTTACACTTATCAGGGGGTGGTTTTAAAAGATTCATCAAATACTGCGTTGTGTGATTTGGCGGAATGTGATTGGTCTTCTGATGGTTTTAGACTCCCTACGGAAACTGAATGGGAATATGCGGCTCGAAAAATTGATTTTGGTTTTCAGCGTGGGGATTTAGCAAGCGGTCAGCTTTCTTCTGATATGATAGAATCTGATTTTGCGTGGGGCTCTGACAATACGAATAAAACTATGACGGTTGGAACTACGGGTTCAGTTTTTGAAAAAGGAACTGCTGTTCTTCCTGGAAGTGGTAAATCGAATTTTTTAGGCCTTTTTGATATGAGCGGAAATGTTTTGGAATTTTGCTGGGATTGGTTTTCTGAATATGTGCCACAGACTTCAGAGCGTGAAGTGGGCCCAGTTTATGGAAGTCAGCGTGTGAGCCGCGGTGGAAGCTGGTCGGCCTACACCGGATTTTTATTCACTGCTGACCGCTATTCTTATGACCCAAACGAATTTTACAATTACATGGGATTTAGAATAGCAAGTTCAAAATAATTAGATTGAAAAGAGTTCGCTTTTTGTAACGCACATTGTTCCGTTTTGTTTAGAAACTTCCAAAATTGCGTAATTTCCGTCGGCGAGGGCACCCGGATTTATGATTGTGCTTTGACCGATTTTGTCGATTGCGCGTCCTTCGTGGATGTGGCCACAGATTACGGCTAACGGTTTTTTGTCTTCAATAAATTTTCTAAAAAGGGCAGAACCTGCGTGAACTTCCGGATTTACGGCATCGCATTTTGTATCTTTTGGTGGATTGTGCGAAATAATTATTAGATTTTCTAAAGTGTTTGCATTTTCAGCGTTTAAAATTTCAAAATCAGAAAGTAAATCTTCTTCAGTTCGTTCGTTTGGAGTTTTTTGAGTAAAAATTTGGCCTCCGCCAGAACCGATAATGCTAACTCCGTCGATGAAGTTTAAAATCTTTTCCGCATTGATTCCGGCATCTTCTAATTCTTCGATAAAATCTGGTTCGTCACAATTTCCAAGAACGGCAAAAATATTATCGTGTTTTTTTAGGAGCGCTTGCATTGAAGGAAGGCTTGTTTCCGGTTTAAAACATTCGCAAAAATCGCCGGCAAATAAAACTGCATCAACGCTGTTAAAAACGCTGTCCATTTTGTTTAAAACTTCGGTGTTTCCGTGTAAATCAGAAATAACTAAAAATTTCATATTTTCCTCAAATGATTAAAGATTTTGAATTATTTTTTTCAATTCGTTCATTTCCTGCTCTGTGCCGATTGTGATTCGAACATAATCTTCGATGCCTTTTGTTGCAAAATGACGAACTAAAATTCCGTTTGCTTTAATTTTCTGGTACAATTCGAGCCCGGAAATATTTGGCGCTTTTACCAAAACGAAATTCGTCTGGCTTGGAATAACGAACCAATTTTTTTCCTGTAAGAATTTAGTGAAACTTTCCCGCTGTTCAACAACTTTTTTTGCACATTCGGCGTAGTACCATGCGTTCTGGCAGGCAAGTTTTCCGGAAATCTGATTTATCGCATCAATCGGGAAGTGATTCAGTGAATTTTTTACAGTTGTAAGTGATTTTATAATTTCAGAATTTGAAACAACATAGCCTAGTCGAAGGCCCGCACCGCACAAACTTTTGCTGAAAGTTCGCACAATCAAAAGATTTTTAAATTCTTTTAAAAGTGAAATTGAACTTTCGCCTCCAAAATCGCAATATGCTTCATCAACTACAAAAATATTATTCGGGTCAGCTTTTTTTAGCATTTCGGAAACTTGTTCGCGAGTAAGACCGAGCCCGCTTGGAGCATTCGGATTTGCAAAAATTAGTCCAGAATCGTTTTCTTTTGCTTTTAAAAGCATTTTTTCTGTGTCGAGAGACCAATCGCTTTTCATTGGAACGATTTCTAACGGAATGTTATAAAATCCTGCATAAACTGGATAAAAACTGTAAGTAAATTCTGGGAGGACAAGGCGTTTTGAACTGTCGAAAAAGGCATAAAAAACGAACGAAAGAACTTCATCGCTTCCGTTACCGACATAAATCATATCTGGAGTAACTTTAAACGGAAGATCATCTTCTTTTGCCGGCGAAATATTTTTTTTGTTCACTTTGCAGCGACTTAAAACTCCGCCAGTTTTGTTTAGCATATTCGCAATTTCAGTTTTTAATTCTTCTGCATCTGGATCTGGATAAACTGTAAGTTTTTTTGGATTCTTTTTGATAAACGAAGAAAGGCCTTTTACAACTTGCGCACAAGGCGGATAAGGATTTTCGTTTGCATTTAATTTTATGTAAACCCTGTCTTTTGGCTGTTCCCCTGGAACATACGGGTGAAGATTTTGCATTCTTGAAGTTAACATACAAATATTTTATTGATTTTAAAAAAATAATACAAGTTAAATTGTTACGGATTTAATTCGGTCTTCTTTCACTTTTTGAAAATAATCTTCAAGGCGCGCTAAAGTTTCTTCTACGGATTTTGCGTTTAAAAGCTGAGTTTTAGCGTAGTGTGCAAAACTGAAATTGTCGCAATAATAACTGAAAAATCGTTGTAATCGTGTTTTGTAAAATTCCGGCGGCTGATGAATCTGAACATCTTTTATAAAATCTTGGGCAAGTTTTAAAAAATCGATTTCTAATTTTGCGTTTTCATCATTTAGTTTTTGTTTTAAAAGCGAAAAAATCCAGGGTTTTTGAACGGCAGCGCGACCTATCATAATCCCGGCGCATGAAGGGCAGAGATTTAAAACTTTTTTAAAACTTGAAAAATCAGAAACATCGCCATTTACTATAATTGGAATATTTTTGTGAAGCAAAGCGAGGCGTTCGGCGTAAATATAGCGTGGTTTTTCGCGGTATTTTTCTTTTCGTGTCCGCGGATGAAGGGTAATTTGTTCTACCCCAGAAGAAATGAGCATATCACAGAAAGAAAAAAATTCATCATCTGTAAAATTTTCTTTTCCAAGTCGGATTTTTGCACTCAATCTTATATTTTTATTCGTTTCTTCGATTGCTTTTTTTACGCTTTTTACAAGCTCTTCAGTTTCTTCAATCGGTTTTGTCATCCATGCGATTCCGGCACCAGTTTTTTCAATTTCGGGGGCACAACAACCCATATTTAAATCGAGTCCTAAACATTCTTTTTGGGATAAAACTCTTGCCGCTTCTGCCATGGAAGTTTTTTCGCGCCCTGTAAGTTGGAAAACTATTTTTTGCGGAACGGGAGCGTTTTCTGTATAAAATTTTTCGAAGGGCCCATCGTTTAGAAGGCTAGGGGCGTTTATCATTTCGGTAAAAAATTCGTCGCAACCGCCAAATTTTTCAATCATAATTCTGAAAGCTGCGTGGCTTAAAGTTGCCATTGGAGCGCAAATTAATTTCATTTTTTTAATATACAATTTAAAATGAAAATAATATATAATTTTTTTGAGGAAAATTATGTTTGAGATTGAAAAAAAGGCTCATGTTCTGGATGAAAAAAAAGTTTTGGCAGAACTTTACAATTTTGCGGATTTTGTTCATTTTGTACAGAAAAACGATGTTTATTATTCGCGTGAAATTTCTGAAAATCGTCATATTTCGTGCAGAATTCGTACGGAAATCGAAAAAACTGATTCTGGTGAAAAGCGGACAAATTTTTTCACTTACAAAAAAAAGGAAAATCGGATTAGTGAAAATGGCGCAAAAATTGAAGTAAACGATGAAAAAGAAACTGAAATTTTAAGCGAAGAGCCTTTGAAAATCTTTCTTGAAGATTCGGGATTTAAAATCAATCTTAAAAAGCAAAAAAAAGTTCACACTTTTACGACGCAAACTGAACTTGGTAAATGCAATCTTGAATTGTGCGATGTTTTTCCGCTCGGATATTTTTTGGAAATCGAAATTTTGTGCAAAGATGATTCTGAATCAACTGTAAAAAAGGCAAACGAAATCATAAAAGGCTTTTTTGAAAAATGCAAAATCAGTGAAAAGCAGATTGAAGAGCGGTATTACAGCGAAATGTTAAAATC
>CAVHIX010000054.1:0-11211 GCA_963636135.1 Anaerovoracaceae bacterium | reverse complement strand
GAACGCTTGAAGTATAAGTTGAATTTTCCTTTCCGTTAGACGAAGCGCTTTGACTCACCGAAACTTCAGAATTAATTTGCTGCAAAATCGAAGATGAAACTTCCTGAAGTGCATTTTTTTTTGCATCTTCAAGAAGAAGTCCACTTCCGACGGCAGCAATGCAATCTTCCGAATTTAAATCATAATACGGATTTGAAATCCACAACGAATCTTTAGTTCCTTTCGCAAAAGCACAAAGAGACAGAATTAATAAAATAAATTCAGAAAATCGTTTTTTCATTTACATTCTCACAGAAGATTTTTTAATAATCTTTTTAATGCTAGAATTATCGTTCATCCAGATTTTTTTATTTGTTTCAATATTTACCATTTCTGTTGTAACATAATAAGTTCTAGTCATTTTATTATCTACAGAATCTACGATTGTTTTAATTGAACCCTGAAGCATATAATCGGCGCCAGTTTCATTTGCCAAACTTTTTGCAGAATCTTCAGAAGAATTATACTGCTGATCATTTCGTTCCGCACGAATTTCTTCCCGCTCAGAACTTGAAGAAACAAATTCCACAACGCCACTATTCACCAAAGATGATTCCAACTTTTTTGTAAGAATTTCTGTATCAATGTGTTCGTCGCTTTTGTTTCTAAAAGAACCAACGATAATTACAGGCAATCTTCCATTTTTAGAAGAAAAATTTGCAATATTTGGCGAAGACAAACAATCATTTATAATTTCTTCTGCAACGAGCCGAACATCTGTATCGTTCCAATAACCGCTATAATCAGTAACCGTACTCGATGCAACGCGCTCAACTTTTGTACTCTGACAAGAAGAAAAAACTAAAGCTGCTGAAATCGCTGCAATTGATAAAAATGTTCTTTTCATAAACTACTCGCTTGTTTTATCTAAAAGATTGTATTTTTTTAATGCTTCTTCAACTTTTTCTTCTGTATATTTTGTTTTTTCATCAACTGCAAATTCATTTACAATTGCTGTTGCTTCTGGAGTAATTGCTTTATATGGAACAAACATCAAAGCAAAAACTGTTCCGTCAGTGTCAACCCAATAATCTTTTCGTGAAGAGCCTTTTAAAATTCCTGCAGTGCGTTCTACAACAGTTGATTCCAAATATGCAAGATTGTCGCTTGCAACCCCTGAATCCTGAGCGTAAGTTGTAGTGGCAGCTTTAATCGTAGTCTGAACAGTTCTTGCCAATTCTGCTCGTCCATTTGTTTCTGCAACTTTTAAAGAATTTGTTTTTGTGCTCATTTTTCCGTTACCAACAGCGTACATTCCGTCGTCAGCTTCCATTCCGCTTAAAACCCACTGAGGACGCTCAACGCCTTCCGCACCGATTACAACAGGAACTTTATCTGCAGCTTTATCAACTTTTGCAGTTGAACCACAACTTGTAATAGAAAAAATCAATGAACAAACACCTAATGTTACTAAAATCTTTTTCATAAAATCTCCATATTCGTTTAAAATATATAATAAAATTACCACAGAAAAGGTTACTTGTCATTTAAAATTTTTGTAATTTCAGCAATGTACTGAGTATGAATATCTTTTGTAGGATAATTTTTTTCAAAAATATTTTTATCAACAAAGCAATCTTCGCTCATTTTTTGTGCGTAAAGTTTTTTACATTCAATTACAAGTCGGCTTTCTTTAAAATACGGAAGACCATTATCGTATTCAACAGTAAGGCCTGTTTCCTTGATTTTATCGATGTCGCGCCCTGATTTTGTTCCACAGATTTTATATTGTTCACGATATTTTTCAGGCAAAACACAAAGAGTAAAAGAATCAGATTCGTCAATAAAACTTTTTGTAAATCTTGATTCACGAATAAAAATATTTGCAACCGGTTTATTCCACATAATTCCAACTTGCCCCCAGGAAGCAGTCATCATATTTACGCGGTCGCCTTTTTTTGCAGTGATTAAAAGCCAATCATCATTAATCAGCTTAAACGGATTTTCTAATAATTCATAAGGTTTAATTTCTTTCATACCTTAAATATAGCAACGAATTTTAAATTGTCAAATAGAAAACTTATCAATTTCTTCTATATACAACCGATTATTTTGCTTTATTGTAAAAGAATTAAATTTGTGATATAGTCTTTTGGTAAAAACTTATAGTGCGATGATTCTGCGCTGTTTTTACAAATTCTTTTTTATCCTGGAATGATTTACCGGGAAGAAGGCGTAAAATGAATGTTGTTGTAATGGGAGCCCAGTGGGGAGATGAAGGAAAAGGTAAAATTGTAGATTACCTTGCACAGAAAGCAAAATATGTTTGCCGTTTTGCAGGTGGCGCTAACGCTGGTCACACAATTGTTGTAGATGGCAAAAAATATGCTTTACATCAAGTTCCTTCTGGAATTCTTTATTCAGATAAAGCTGTATTTTTAGGTTCAGGAATGGTAATCGAACCAGAAGCATTATTCAACGAATTAAAAATGCTTTCAGATAACGGCATCAACTGGGAAGGAAGAGTTTTTATTTCTGATAGAGCCCACATCACTTTGCCAGGTTACAGAAAAATGGACAAAGAACGAGATGCAGCTAGAAAACGCCCAATCGGAACTACTGGCCGCGGAATCGGAACTACATATTCACAGAAAGCTGAACGAGACGGAATCCGACTTGCTGATTTAGACTGGGAAGAAAAATGGAACGACCTCGACGATTCAGATAAAGAATTTTTAAATCAATACAAAGAAAAATTAATTTCTATGCGCGTTGACATTGCTGCAAAAATGTACGAATTCCGTAACGAAAATATTCTTTTTGAAGGTGCACAGGGAGCAATGCTTGATATCGATTCAGGAACTTACCCTTATGTTTCTTCAGGCGCTTCTGGTTCTTACGGTGCTTCTTCTGGTTCTGGAATCGGGCCTCGTGCAATCGATAAAGTTTACGGCGTTTTCAAAGCATATGAAACTCGCGTTGGAAATGGCCCTATGCCAACAGAATTCAACGAAACATCAGAAGGCGAACTTTGCGATTATGTTCGAAAAACTGGCAACGAATTCGGCGTTACAACAGGAAGAGCTCGTCGCTGCGGTTACCTCGATTTAGTTGCATTACGATACGCTTGCCATGTAAATTCAATTGATTCTTTAGTTTTAACTCACCTCGATGTTTATGACGAAATGGACGAAATCGAAGCTTGTGTTGCATACGACATTGACGGTCAGATTGTAACAGATTTCCCAGCTAGTATTCCGGCATTAAACAAAGCAAAACCTGTTTTACAGAAATTCAAGGGCTGGAAAAGTTCAATTAAAGAATTAAAAAAATATAAAGACCTTCCAAAACAGGCAAAAGAATATGTTGATTTCATCGAAGATTACACAGGAACAAAAGTTGGAATCGTTTCTGTAGGTCCAGACCGAAATCAGACTTTTGACCGCGAAAAAATCTGGAAATAACTTTTAATGCAAAATATTAAATACACTCCAGAGGAACCAATTTGTGCTATTGCCACCGCTTTAGCCCCTAGCGCTCTAGGAATAATTCGTTGCTCTGGAAAATCGTCAATTTCTCTTGTAAGTAAAATTTTTTCCCGCCCAAAGGCATTACTTTCCGCTCCAGGAAACACTCTTGTTTACGGTTGGATTATTTTTGAAGACAAAAAGATTGACGAAGTTATGCTAAGCGTTTACCGAGAGCCAAAAAGTTTTACCGGCGAACAAATGGTAGAAATTTCTTGTCACGGCGGAATAAATGTTGTAACTTCAATCCTTAATATTTTGCTCAAAATCGGATTTCGACAGGCCGAACGCGGGGAATTTACATTCAGGGCCTTTATAAACGGCAAAACCGATCTTACAAAAGCCGAAGCAATCCGCGAAATCATCGAAAGCCACACTTCAGAATCAAGAAATCGTGCGTGCGGAAGACTTTCGGGCTCACTTTTCAATCAAATAAATCAAATTAAACAAAAAATAATCGACACAATCGCGCAAATTGAAGTTGAAATCGAATATCCAGAAGACGAAGAAAATTTTGCCGAAAGTTTTGACACTACAAATCTTAAAAATGTAAAAAAAGAACTTACAGATTTGCAAAATTCTTGGAAGAGCGAAAAACTTTACCAAGACGGAAGCAGAATTGTTCTTTGCGGAAAAACCAACGCTGGAAAATCTTCACTTTTTAACGCAATTTTAAAAGAAGACAGGGCCATTGTTTCTGACATTGAAGGCACAACCCGCGACTGGATTGAAAGTTGGGTCGATTTTGCCGGACTTCCTTGCCGAATTTTTGACACCGCTGGCCTTCGCGAAACTGAAGACATAATCGAAGCAAAAGGCGTTGAAAGTTCAAAAAATCTTTCTGAAGATGCGGATTTAGTTTTGTATGTAATCGATTCTGTTTCAAATCTCCAAAAAGAAGATTTAGAATTTTTAAAAAAGTTAAAAAAGCCTTTCATCATTATTTGGAATAAGGCCGATTTAAGCGAAAATACAAAAAATTTCACAGATTTTCAAAAAGATTTTCCACTTTTTAAAGGAGAAGTTCACCTTTCAGCAAAAAAATCAACAGGTCTTTCTGAATTATATTTAAAAATCAAAAATGCCCTCACCCAGGACACGAACACAGACCGCGAACAAGCAGGATTAGGTTCCGCCCGCCAAAAACAGGCCGTTGACGAAGCGCTAGAATCAGTTTCGCACGCACTTTTTATCGCTGAACAGGATTACGCATTAGATGCCGTAGTTCAAGATTTAGAAGATTCCCTTGACAACTTAAAAGAAATTACTGGTGAAGTTGTTGCCGACGATATTTTAAGTTCAATTTTTGCAAATTTCTGCGTTGGAAAATAAAAAATCAAATTCTTACATTTTATAATGAGATTCTGAATCGAGTTCAAAATGACAAATTTTTCTAAGTTCAGAATGACAGTTTTTTCAAATTCAAATTAACAAATTTTTTTACATCCACATGACAGTTTTTTAAACAGAATAAAAATAGCATTTAAAACAAAAAAGGCCTTAAGCAAAACTTAAGACCTTTAGCGGCTGCTGCAGGTTTTGAACCTGCGACACATGGATTAACAGTCCATTGCTCTACCAGCTGAGCTAAGCAACCATCATTCGTTTGAATGTATATTTACTATATATCAAATCAAAAATGATGTCAACTGGTTTTGCAAGGATTTTTAATTTTTTTTATTTAAATAATATAAATTCTACTCTTCTGTTTTTCCAGTTATTATTTTTATCTCTAAAATCAACTACGAGTTCTGTTCCGCCTTTTCCTTCAGTTGAAAGTCTAGATGCAGAAACGCCTTTTTTAACAAGATAATCTTTTACAAAATTTGCCCTTTCCAAACTTAACGGAGTCAACGCTTTTCCCCAGATAGAAGGATTGTCTGTTGTTTCTTCTTCATCGCTATCAGTAAGACGATTTGCGTGGCCCACAATTGTAACTTTGTATTCCTTGAATTTATTAAGAATATCAGCGATTCGGGTCAAAACTTTTTCATTATTCTGGGCTTTTTCAACATCCAAAGGCTGATCCCCAGTTGTATTAAAATCTGCGTGATCCGGTCTAAAGATAATCGAAGGAACTGCCATTTTCAAGAAATCGCCATCACGAATTACAAGAACATCAACTGAAATAAGGCCTTTTACAACCGAAGTCATTCCAAGATTGTCCTGAACTTTGAATTCGTATGGATAATCCGTTGCAGACTGAACTCTTTCCGCAAAACCCTTAGCATTTTTCTGAGTGTTGCTCAATCCGTCCCAAATAATCTGATTTGTAATAGAAGATTTTCCTTCAGCTTTCCAGAAAATATTTCCGCGAGGATCATAAATATTGAATGACCAAGATTTTATAAGGGCCTTCGAAGTTCCAGAAAGTTTTATAAACAAATCATCGTCTGTGCCGTCATTATCCGGGCTAAAGTAGCGAGGACTCGTTGTAACAGAAAGAAGTGGCGGTTCTGCGGTACAAATAAACGGTGAAGAACTTACATTTACAAAATTTCCTTTATTGTAAACGATTTTTAAAGTTCCGATGAAAGTTCCGTCGCAAATATTGCCCTGAGAATCTGCACCATCCCAAGTAATTTTTTCCGGTAAATCTTTTCGGTCTTTTTCACTCCAAGAACGAACTGATTTTCCATTTTCTGAACAAATATCAAACTGCCAAGATTTAATTCCGTCTTTTACAGAAGTTTTAATCATAAAATTCTGGACATCTAAAACGCTGTCTCCATTCGGAGAAATTCCGTCTAATTCAGCAGTAACATACGCTTTCGTTTCGCGACTATCCAAAGTGATTCCGCTTAAAGTCGTTTCGAATTTGTTTCCGGCTTCGTCCTGAGAAGTGATAGAAATTGAATATTTTCCGTCTGGCATTTTATTTCCGTTATTGTCAGTGCCGTCCCATTCAAATTCAGATTTTCCGTTTGTGGAAATTGTGCCTTTCCAAGTGTAAGATTTTACGACATCGCCTTTTTGATTTTTAACCTGAGCGAGCCACAATCCTTCAGTTGTACAATTTGAAATTACGATTGGAATTGTATCCTGATTTTTGTCGCCATCCGGAGAAAATGCTGTCCATTTTGGTTCAAGATTTAAATTCGGGAATTTTGTATCCAAAGTAAACGATTGAGTTGAGACTTTTGCACTCGAACCGTTCGAACCTAAAACTAAAATTGTTGCAGAATAAGTTTTTTTATCCGGGCACAAAATATTATCGTTGTCGCGACCGTCCCAAACAATTTTTTCAGGGACTTTTCCGTTATCTTTTATAATTTTTACATCTTTTGTACCATCAGAAATCGTGAATGTATAAGAAGAAATTTCGTCAACATCTTTTACAATCGGGAAAAAGCTAATCGTGTCTTTGATTTTGTCGTTATTCGGAGAAAAAGCCTGATCGCTCATTGAAAGTAAAACTTTTGCTTCTTTTGTATTCAATTCAAACGAATCTTCAGAAGTGATAACACCAGTATTTCCGGCTAAATCGGTTGCAGAAAGTTCAAATTTATAAAATCCATCTTCAGAAAGATTTCCATTTTGGTCAAATCCATTCCAAGAAATTTTTTCCGGCGGGAATTCACCAAAATCGTATTCTTTTACAACTTTTTTGTCGTTTTCGTTATAAATTTTTCCATGCCAAGACGGAACTTTTGCAAATGTTTTTGGGACTGTCATAATCTGAAGTTCAACTTTGTCTTTTTTGCCAGCACCAAAAACTTTTTCCGAAACAGAAAGAAGGCCCTGCGGTTTTTGAGTATCGCACACAAATTCCGGTGATTTTTGAACGGCAGATTCAGCACCATTTAAATATTTTGCATAAACGCTCGCACAATATCTTCCGTCCGGGATTAATTTATTATTTTCGTCAAGCCCGTCAAATTCGATTTTTGAAGGCGGAAGCGACAAATCATCCCCAGAATAAGATTTAAAAATCTTTCCGTTATTATCAGCAATTTCAATTTTCCAAAAAGTTAGGCGATTTCCAGTACTTTTTTCAGGAACCGGGATTTTTACATCAAAATTTACGCTTTTTTGAACGCTTTCAGTTTGTGGCGAAAAATATTTTGACCCAACAATAAAAATGCTTGTAACCGGTTTTTCCGCAGAATAAATAATATTTGAAATTGAAGAATTTACAGAAACATTTCCGGCTCGGTCAACCGCACTGATTTCATAAGAATAAACGCCGTCTGAAACCAAAGACCCCTGATCATTTGAACCATTCCATTTAAAAGATTCAGGCTCGCCATTTTTCCATTCAAAAGTTCGAACGATTTCGCCAACATTATTTTTAAAAACGCCAACCCATTTATCTTCAATTGAACCAGACTGAACGATTTTAAACTCAGATTTTTCACCCTCACCAAAAACTTTATCTTTCGGCTGACTGAGCGTAATCTGCGGAGCTTTTGTATCTACAACAACGCAGTATTTTTCAGTTTTTCCGGTATTGTTGTTGTCATCAGTTGCAGTGAAAAAATAAAAATATTCACCGTCGGGAGCAGTTTCGCCGTTATCCATTGAGCCATTCCAAGAAACAGTTTCTGGAATTTCAACGCCTTTTTTTGGTTTTACAAGCTGTTTAAAAAATCCTTTTACAGTAACGCTCGCAGGCAGAACGGATTTATTTTCGATTGTACGAACAACTTTTCCGGAAGAATCTTCTATTACAAGAGACCACGCCGTAATCATTCGTTTATCTGTGATTTTCAAAGGAATTACAAGTTCGTCCTGAACGCCATCACTATTCGGAGAAATGTAACGAATTTTATTCTTCGATTCTTCTGCAAAAACGCAAGAAAAAATCAGGCTTAAAAATATTGTTTTAATTAAAATCTTTTTCATTTTTTATTCCTTTTAGTTCCAGATTTCGATTACAGGCGGTTTTGTATCCTGCTGCCCCAATTTTATATTTAATCCGCCAGAAATTACATTCATTGTTGAATATTTATTTTGGTATGCAAGAGAAGTTGTAAATTCACTTTTGTCCCAATCGTGTGCTTTTAAATAATTATTATTCTTTGAATTAAGCAAGAATTTGAAAGAAACGCCAATCAAAGGACAAAAATCGTAATGTCCGCGAGAAAATTCCTGAATGTCAAAAGTTTCAGCAACATTTACAAAAACAATGTCTTTAATTCCGAACTCTAATCCCAAATCAAAAATTCCGTTCTGGAAAGTCGGAACCGTAACATTAAGTGAAGAACCGAATTTAAAATCCTTTACCTGAACAAAAACTGAAGAAACGCCAGCTTTTACAGTTATAATTGAAGGAAACCAATCTGCTCTTTCATCGCTATTAATTCCTTCAAGGTCAGTTTCGTAAACTTTTCCAAGATTTAAAAACGAAAGACCGAATCTAAAATCCTTTAAAAATCCCAAATTTTCTCTTCTGTACAAAAGGCCCAAATCAGCAGCCAAATGCCAATCGCTCGAAGCGCCCCAAAATGCACCGGAAGAAAGATTTAATCCCACACTGAACCGCTGAGTCACTTCTTTTGAAAGACCCGCTTTTACATTTACAGAATTTCCTAAATTCATTTCGTTTGCATTAGAGAAAACGCCGTTCACAAGGCCAGAAAAAACACCAAATTTCCAGGGAATTAAAATTCCAGTTTGAAAAGCGGCATTAAACGGAGTCGAATCTGAATCCGAAGAAATTAAAGCCGAAAACGCCCCGTCCAACTGAACGCGCTGTTCAAATGCTGTTAAAGACGGATTTACCGCAATCGATTCTGGAGTTGAATCAAAAATCGCTTTACCACTTGCAGATGAGCCCCCAGCTAAAGAAGTCGGACTTGAAAGTTTAAAAAGCTGATTTGATGCTACAGGCGGATTATATGCAAAAACTTTTGAAAAAATAAAAATTGAAACTCCCAAAATTATTACTTTTTTCATTAAAATACCTCATTTTTTCTATTAAATAGTTCGCTTTTAATTTTACAATAAATATATTTTTTAATCTATCTTAAACGAACAGAAGAATTTTTCACGAAAAAACGCAAAAAAGCGCCGTCAAAATTTTGCTTGAAAATCAGTAAATATTCTATTAAAATTAAGAAATGAGTTCTCAAAAAAAATCTTCGGGCGGATTTTTAAAAAGTCTTTTTGGATTTTTAAATTCAAGCGACGAAGAAGCAATCACAAGAAAAAAACTTAAAGCAATCTCAAAAAAATTTAATAAAACACGATTTAACAAATATTATAAATTCAGCACAAATGAAGTTTCATCTTCGTTTCCAAAATTATTTTTTGACATTTACAAAATTATTTTGCCGGCACAACGAATTTTTGCTTCTTACAAAAGCCGCGATGTTTTCAAAAAAATCGTAATCAATTACAGCATTCCGGACAATTTAAAACAAATTGAAGCCTCTTTAACAGAAGAAAATATCAATAAAATTTCAAAAGAAATGCCCATTAATAAGCTCAAAACTCAGGCAGAAGAACGACTTAACGCTTTCAATGATTATTTTACGGCAGAAAAAGTTACCCGCGTTGAATTGACATACAAACAGCTTCTCGCTTTCCGAGATTTTTGCGAATTCGATTACTTTTTTATGCTCAAAAAATTCAATAAATCGCTTTCGGAATCGTCGCTTAATCAGACTCCAGTTTTTGAAAATGTCAGCGGTGAATATGTAAAAGAAGATTTAAAAGATTTGGCGGACATCGTTTATGCTATGCCGGATTTTCAGGATTGGTCGCCACTTTTTGAAGTTATAAAATATCTTCCTGGAAACTGCCAGATTTCGCCTTCAACTTGGAAAAAAGTTACAAATAAAATCACACAATTGCGTCTTTCAAATGCACTTTTAATGATGATTCAAATGATTGACTCAAATCCGAATTACATGGTAACAAAAAAAGATTCGGTTCAGCCGATTGTTGAAAGTTATCTTGAAAAAATGCGAAATGACACAAATGCGGTTGTTTCAAAATTAGTTCAGCAGGAAAAACAAAATAAAACTTCTCAAACAATTCAAAATCTTTTTGGTGAAAAACCAGTTGATTTCCTAAAAAATTACACTGACGACGCCTGTCGGGAATTGCGTGCAAAACAGTTGGCTCAATTTTCTTATTGTTCAGCGTTAAATTATTTAAAAGCATTTTTAACTTATTTTGTAAAATCAGATTTGCAGGATTTTTACGACATTTTTATCGTTCGTGGAAAATGGGAATCGCCTACCCTCTGTGCGCCTATTTCAAATGCGTACCACGATTTAGCTTTTGCAACAGATCAAATTACAACTTTTGACGACGAATTGGCAGAATCTCGCCCAACTGGAATGAAAATTAAAAATCTTTTGCCAAAAGCGGCCCGCGATGTGTCTTCACGAAATATTATAAATCGTGTTGTAAATGAAGCAAACGACAGCGCAAAAGAAATTATTACTTCAACTTTAAAAAATATAATCATAATCGGAAAAATTATTAAAAGTCTGATTGAAGATCTTTCTAAAAACAAACCGAATATGCTTACAAACTGGTATGAAGTTGAACATTTCTGCGAAGAACCGCTAAGAACTTTTTTGATTAAAATTTACAAAAAGATTTTCCAGTTTAACGAATTAATTCAGTCTTCACTTTAAAATGAAAATTAGTCAGAAAAAAATTGGCATTTTAAATAAAATTCTCGTAATCGTTTTTATTGTGATTTTTGCGTTTTTTATTCTGACAAACATAATCGGTTTTTCTTCTGGCA
>CAVHIX010000053.1:10785-11295 GCA_963636135.1 Anaerovoracaceae bacterium | reverse complement strand
AAAGTGCAAAAATCTTTTTTTTCATATTTATTCCAATTTCTTCTATTATAATGCTATTTTATGCAAAAACGCCCTTCAATTTCAGCTTTAAACGACGAATCCAAATCCGATTTTATATTTTGAATGCATTTTTTTCGGCCAACCGCTTCCGTATAAGATTTGACAAGCGAACAATTTTTTGAATACGAAAAAACGCTTTCTTCCTCAAAAAGTTCAAATTTTACCACTGGCGAAAAAATCAATAAATCTTCATCTTTTTGATTTTGCATTGACACATTCACCAAAACGAAATATTTACACTCACCCGGATTTTTAGAAATCTTAAACCCCGAATCTGAAAAAATTTTTAAAACTGAAGAATAAATTTCATTTTCTTCAGTGACGGTCAACGAAAAAAAAGATTCGCTAGATTTTTCATTTTGAACACGAATAAAAATTGGATTTTGATTTTTTATACTCTGAATTTGAGAATCAATCGAAGAAATAATTTTTAATTCGCCAGGATAATTT
>CAVHIX010000053.1:0-10775 GCA_963636135.1 Anaerovoracaceae bacterium | reverse complement strand
GACAAAAACTGCGCATAGGAATATTTTTCAAAAAACGGAAGACTTTTTTCTTTTGCAGATTTTAAAATTTCAATTTTGGAAAACGGATTTTTAATTTCTTCGGCCGCATTATAAAATCCCATAAAACCGTCGCGACATTCTTTTAGTTCAACATTAAAATCGTTCCACAAAATTTTTCGATTTACAAACGCCACGCAATAAAATTTCTTGTCCTTTTTATTTTTATAAATTTCAGAAAATTCCAGCGATTTAATAGAAGAAAACGAATCAATTGTGGTTTTATTTTCAAAGCTTTCAATAGAAATTTCAGATTTTTTTAAAGAAGAATTTTTTAATTCCTGAATATTAGTTTCGAGTTTAGACTGAACAGTCGCGTTAAAATAGAAAGAAAGATTTTGAGCAGCGTCAGTTTTTGCATCCGCAGAAGATTTTCCAGAACCCATTTTTGCAATATAAACCGAATTCGGATAAACAGATTCAAGATTTAAAAACCATTCGGGCCTCTGCGCCTTTTTTGCAAAAGCCAAAGAACAAACTAAACAAAACGCCAAAACGAAAGATTTTTTCACCTTTCCTCCCAAAAAACATTCGCTGTAAATTTTACCCCCTTTTTGGAAATTTCTCAAGGAAAATTAGAAAGGAGCAAAGAAAATTATGCGAGAAAAAGATTTAAAAATTTTGAATACAAAATCGTCAATTTTAAAAATGGGATTTCCTACAAAATCGTTAGTTTTTAGGATTATTTGTTCAAAAGGAATAAAATTGTTTAGTGGAATAAACAATTTTGCATAATTTTTGTTCATTCTGCTAAACAAAAATACATAATCCATTGTGGTTATTTGGATTTTTATACTAAGGCAATTTCCCGAAATTCAGAAATGTTTTAGAACACAATCGTTATTTTTTGGGATTCATCAATTCAAATTCGACGCTTAAAAAAATCCTCGGACTACAAACAACTAAAAAAAATGCGTAAATACGCAAAAATTTCAGCTCACCAATTGCCAAACAAATGTTTTTACATTCAGTCTGCATTAAATATTGATACGAAAGAAAAACACTTGCAAGAAATAAATTCCTTAAGCCGCGAAAATGATGCTTTCGCATTTTAAGGACACGCCGATTTATTATGAAGTTTGCGATGTAATTGATTTTCTTTCAGATTCTTCGCCTTTACAGAACAGCGATTTTTTAAAGCGCATTGCTCTTCCGCCGACTCCAAAATTTTAAAATTGAAGAATGGATTTTAGCCCAAGGCGCATATGCCAAACCACTGGCCCCACAATGGCTCGTCGACGACTAGAAATATCACATCAAAGAAATGATGAAATTAGTGGAAATTGAATAAAAGTATTGATTGGGCCTTTTACCGTCAATGTTATAATTCCTCTAACAAAACAAAATCTTTAAACTGAATATGGCGAACCGTACTCGTGGAATAATCAATTTCATCATTTGTAATTAAGATTTTCTGGTTTGAATTATCAAGATTTTTAAAGGCAGCGAATTCTCGTTCATAGGCTTTTTCTTCTGCAACGGAATATGCAACCTGAATATAAAATTTTTTATTTCCTTTTTCGGCTACAAAGTCGATTTCATGTTTTCCGTCATTGTAAACATAAATTGAATAGCCCATATATAAAAGTTCGTTATAAACTATATTTTCAAAGTTATGAGTAATGTCGTAACGACCATTTATTGCACGAATTGAATTAAAAGCAACATCTTCATCATACATTTTCTGATAATATTCAAGTTCACGCTTTGCTTTTTTGGAATACATTTTTACACTTTCAATAGCAAATGCTTCTTCAAGATAAGAAATGTATTTTGTTACGGTTGTAATCGAACACGGAATACCATTAGCCTTCATATAATCTGCAACAGAACGAGCAGAAAAAATTCTTGAATTTGAAATCATCACATAATTTGCAATCCGCTTAAAAATTTCAGTTTTACGGATTTTGTAACGCATAATTATGTCATTTAAAATGATTGTTTCATTCAATTCATTAAGGTAAGTTTTTTGAGCTTCCGCTGTTGAAAATTCTAGTCTTTTTGGAAAACCACCCCAAATAATATAATCCGTAACAGAAATATTTTTTTTAAGTTCATTTGCATATTCTAAAAGTTCTTTATATACAAAAGGTCTGATTCTAAAAGAAACATAACGACCACTCAATTCTTTTGTAAATTCCCCCGAAAGAAGTTTTGAATTTGAACCTGAAATAAAAACAGAACAATTCCGAATTCGAAGAGTTCTGCAGGCACCAGCCCAATCAGAAACACGCTGTATTTCATCTAAAAAAACATAACATAACCCATCTTTACGAAGTGATTCTATATATTCCAAAAGTTTTATACTGTCCGGAAAGGCTGAAAGATTTGATGTATCTTCAAAATCAAGAAAAATGACATTTTCTGTTTTAGCTTTAATTTCTTCAATTATTTCTTTTAAGATGATTGATTTTCCGCAACGTCTTATGCCAGTAATAATTTTTATAAGGTCGCTTTCATAAAATTCTCGGATTGGCTCTATATATTTTTCCCGCTTAATCATAACACTTTCCTTTCCTACTGGACAGTTTATCTGCAAAAGGTAAAATTGTCCATTACTACTGGACAATTTTGCTAACTTTGGTAAAATTGTCCAGTAGGCTAAAACAAATCTAGGGAATTGCTTAAATAAATTTCTTCGCGCACATTTAATTGGTATTCGGGTTTAGTCAAATAATATAGAAGAAACTCCAAAATTAAGGCACTGCCAAGACCCCTCCCTTCGATTTTAAAATTTGAAAATCCGTTTGGAAGATAAATATTTTGAATGTCAGAAAGGCCTATAAATCCCGGATTTTTCATTGCTTTTGAAAACTTGTAGCCCTGCCCCAAATCTTGCGCGGAACATTTATGGTTTGCCTCAAGCCCAAGATTTTTTTTACTCACACTTTCATAACACGATTTTCTGTCGCGGCAATTAAAAGCACAACATTCATTGCACAAAAACTCAACTTTATTTTTTTGTTCCGCCGAAAGAGAAAAAAGATTTTTAAAATCCTTGTTTAAACGAAAATCTGGTACAACGAACGAAAAATCAGGCCGATTCAGTTCAGCAAAAAAATCTTTAAAATCCGTTAAAACTTTTGTGGTCGAAGAAACAAAATAAAATCCCGAAAAATTCTTTTTAAAATATTCAAGCAGTTCCTCAGAATGAACGATTATTCCACTTTGCGTTTTAGAATCTTTAAAAAGTTTGCAAAGTGAATTACATTTTTTATCAGAAAGATGCTCTTTTTTTAAAAGCGAATTGCTGAATGTAAGCCTTGCAGAAATCGAAAATTCATTCAAAAGCAAAAAAACATCTTTTTCACTTGCAGTACCATTTTCAATGCGCCCGCCACCCCATAGGCAATCTTGTGGAGAACCATAAATCGATGAAATTTCACACCAATCGTAAAAATATTCCCGGTGAGAATAAAAAAGCGGCAAAAACTCACGATAAAAATCGTAAAATTCAAAAAGGCCTGGCAAATGAAAATGCGCCACAGAATCTAATTTTTTCATTTATAAAATCCAAAAACAAAATTTAACTTTGACTAAGATAAAAATGTATGGTATATTGGAATAAATGGAAGTGCTCGAATATGGGTTATCTCCACTTAGAACGAATAGCCGCTTCAGTGGGTCAAACTAAAGGCGGCTATATTTTTTAACTCTTCTTATTTTTTAGGTAAGAGAGATATGCAATAACTGTACCTGCAACTGTAGCAATGCAACTAATAATTGCTGCAACAGCTAAAACAAGATCTAGCGTCATGCATAGCCTCCCAAAATCAAATTTCAACTTTCGTTGATTGAGCCTGGGAGATAACCGCTCTTTTCAAGCACTTCCATAAATAGTATATCACACTTTTTATTTACTGTATATATGTAAAGTAAAATTATTTAAAATCTTTCCATTCTTATTGACAAATATTTTTGTGCGTTATATATTCCTCTCGAAAGTTAGTTGAGGTTAACATGGAAAAATATATGGTTTCGGGGATGAGTTGTGCGGCGTGCGTGGCTCGAGTCGAAAAGGCGGTAAAAAATGTTTCCGGGATTTCGGAATGTTCTGTAAATCTTTTAACAAAATCGCTTATGGTCGAAGGAACAGCTGATTCCAAAGAAATAATTTCGGCTGTAAAAAAAGCGGGTTACGGAATCAAAAAAATCGAAGAAAAACAAAAATCCTATGTAAAATCCACGGAAGAAGAACTTTTAGAAGACACCGAAACACCAATTTTAATAAAAAGACTGATTTTTTCCTCTGTTTTACTTTTAATTTTAATGTATTTAACGATGGGACATATGATGTGGGGGTGGCCGATTCCTATGTGGTTTATGAAAAACGGCGGAAATCATGTTGCGATGGGCCTTTTTGAAATGATTTTTGCGTTTGCGATTATGCTGATTAATAAAAAATTTTTCGTAAATGGATTTAAAAATCTTTTCAATCGTTCACCAAATATGGACACACTCGTTGCCCTTGGTTCTGGAATTTCATTTTTGTACAGCACGGTTATACTTTTTAAAATGACCGATTCTGTTTTGCTTCAAAATCACGAAGAAACAAAATTTTTAATGCACAATCTTTATTTTGAAAGTGCGGCAATGATTGTAACTCTCATCACAGTCGGGAAATTGCTCGAATCGATTTCAAAAGGGAAAACCACAAACGCTCTAAAGGGCCTTTTAAATCTTGCACCAAAAACCGCCATTCTTTTAAAAGACCAAAAAGAAATCCGCGTTCCAGTGGAAGAAGTTCAAAAAGACGATATTTTTATTGTTCGACCTGGCGAAAATATTCCTGTAGACGGCATTGTAATAGAAGGAACTAGCGCAATTAACGAATCTTCTTTGACCGGCGAATCAATTCCCGTTGACAAATCAGTTGGCTCGGAAGTTTCAGCGGGCACGATTAACCAAAACGGATTTTTAAAATGCAAAGCCACCCGCGTTGGAAAAGACACGACCCTTTCGCAGATTATTCAAATGGTAAGCGATTCTGCGGCGACAAAAGCTCCAATTGCACGCGTTGCCGACAAAGTTTCCGGCGTTTTTGTGCCTTCAGTTTTGGCAATTTCTGTAATAACTTTTGTAATCTGGATTTTAACGGGTGCCGATTTTGCCTTCAGTTTAAACCGGGCAATTTGCGTTCTTGTTGTGAGCTGCCCATGCGCATTAGGTCTTGCCACTCCAGTTGCAATTATGGTTTCAAATGGTCGCGGTGCGAAAAACGGAATTCTTTTTAAAACTTCAAAGAGCCTTGAACAAACTGGGCGAACAAGCGTGGTTCTTTTAGACAAAACTGGAACCGTAACAAAAGGAGAACCGACTGTAACCGACATTATTCCGTTTGGGGAAATTTCAAAATCTGATTTGATGAAGGCCGCTTCAAGTTTAGAATCAAAAAGTGAACATCCACTGGGGAAAGCGATTTTACAAAAAGCAAAAGAAGAAAAAATTGAAATCTGTGAAGTTACGGATTTTAAAGCAGTTCCAGGTAATGGATTAAGCGCAAATCTTGGCAAAAAAACTTTATTCGGTGGAAACCTCTCTTTCATTTCAGAAAAAGTAAAAATCAATGAAAATATAAAAAATCAGGCGGAAAAACTAGCCAACCAAGGAAAAACGCCTCTTTTCTTTGCGGAAAATCAAAATCTTTTAGGAATAATTGCGGTTTCAGATGTCATAAAAAAAGACAGTTTTGAAGCAATTCAGGATTTAAAAAATATGGGAATAAAAGTTGTTCTTTTAACTGGCGACAATCAAAAAACGGCAAATGCGATTGCAAAACAAGCTGGCGTAAATCAGGTGATTGCGGGCGTTCTTCCGGGACAAAAAGAGCAAGTTGTAAAAGATTTTATGAAATCCGCGAAAGTTTGCATGGTTGGCGACGGAATTAACGATGCCCCTGCCCTAACCTGTGCCGATGTTGGAATGGCGATTGGTGCGGGAACGGATATTGCCCTCGATGCCGCCGATGTCGTTCTGATGAAAAATTCCCTTTTGGATGTTGCAAAGGCAATTCGCTTGAGCAAAAAAACGCTCCGAAATATTCACGAAAATTTGTTCTGGGCCTTTTTCTACAATGTGATTTTAATTCCACTGGCAGCCGGAGCATATTATTCCACATTCGGATTAAGCATGAATCCAATGTTTGGGGCCCTCGCGATGAGCCTTTCAAGTTTCTGCGTCGTAACAAATGCCCTTCGCTTAAATTTTGTAAAAATCACGCCAAAAGCAAAAAAATAACCTACGAACTTAGCGCAACAACAGGGTCTAATTTTGACGCTCTGAGCGCTGGGTTCAACCCAAAAAAGATTCCGACAAAAACGGAAAAAACAAATGAAATCAGGCAGGCATTTAAACTTATAGAAACGCTCATTCCGCGAACAGATTCTACCACAAGGCTGATTAAGATTCCCAAAAAGATTCCTAAAAGGCCTCCAATAATCGTAATACTTGCTGATTCAATCAAAAACTGCTGCATAATGTCCTTTTGATTTGCGCCGAGGGCCTTCCTAATTCCAATTTCTTGGCGGCGTTCGGTGACGGTTACAATCATAATGTTCATAATCCCGATTCCACCTACAATCAAAGAAATTGCGGCAATCGCGGCGAGTAAAAGGCTCATAGTGTTCGTAATTTCGCTAATCTGTTCAATCATCGTTTGCATTGAATTTACCCGAACCGATTCAGTTCCCGTTAAATCGTTGCAATAAGTTTTTATCGTTTCGACCATTTCGGTGGCCTTACTCTGATCCGTAATCTGAACCAAAACTGAACCTGCCTGAGGATTTGGCGTAATTTTTTTTGCATAAAATCCGCGCGGAACAAATGCCGTTCCCTGTTCCATTCCAGTCGTCTGATCTTTTGTAATTCCTATAATTTTAAAACCAAATGTGATTCCATCGGAAGCAAGCATAATATTTTGCCCCAAGGCCCCACCGTCCGGAAAAAGTTCTTCCGCTAAACTTTTACTTATAATCAGTTTTTGGTACCCTTCTTCAACATCCGTCACGGAAAAATACCGCCCTTCTTCAAGACCAATTCCGTACATTTCAAGATAGCCATACTCGATTGCCGAACAAGTTGCACTCGCAGAAGCGTCCCCACAAGTCAACGAAGCGCTCAAACTATTTTTATACCAGACTTTTTTAATATTTTTTACATTATCAAAAAGATTTTCCCGAAAAGATTCGTCAAAAACAATGGAAATCGAACTTCGACGGCGCCACATAAAACTTTTTCCGATTTCGACAATATCAAGTCCGTTTGAACCAAAAGTTTCCTGAATCTGCTTGGTGGAACTCGACCCCATACTCGTGATTACGATTACCGCCGCAACCCCGATTACAACGCCCAAAAGCGACAAAAAAGTGCGGATTTTATTTCGTTTAAAATTTTGCAAAGAATTTAAAAAATCTTCTAACATAAATTTCCGTCCAGAATTTTTATACAGCGTTCAGTCGATTCCCCGATTCTTGGGTCGTGCGTTACAATTATTACAGTCGTTCCAGTTTTGTTGATTTCGCGGAAAAGATTCATAACCTGCTCGCCAGTTTTTGTGTCCAAAGCGCCAGTCGGTTCATCGGCAAGAATGATTTTTGGTTCAGTGATTATGGCACGCGCAATCGCAACTCGTTGTTTTTGCCCCCCCGAAAGTTCACTTGGTTTATGGTTTTCACGATTTTCAAGGCCAACTTTTTTTAACGCCTCACGGGCCTTTTCAAATCGTTTGGAATATTCCGTTCGCTTATATTTTAAAGGAAGCATAACATTTTCCAAAACTGTAAATCCCGGAATCAAATAATACTGCTGAAAAACGAACCCGATTGTACGATTTCTAAGAATTGCAAGATTTTTTTCGGACATTTTTGAAGTTTCTTCGCCATCGATTTTTACAATTCCGCTCGTTGGAGTGTCAAGGCAACCAATCATATTCATACAAGTCGATTTTCCAGAACCGCTCGGCCCCATAATCGAAATAAATTCGCCCTGCTCAACCGAAAAAGAAACGCCTTTTAGAGCATAAACTTTTTCTTCGCCCATAGAGTAAATTTTTTTTACATCTTCAAGTTCAACAACTTTCATTTTTACGCCCTACATTCCCGGAGGAGGCCCACCAAATCCGCCACCGCCAGGACCGCCGCCCATTTCGTTTTTATTTTTGCTGTCTTTTTGTTTTTGAGTCGGAAGTCCAGCAAATTTTCCGGATTTTTTAGGGGCAGAAAGTTCTTTTAAAACATCACCTTCCTGAATATCGCCTTCAATAATTTTTACAAATTCCTGGGTATAAGGCTGAATTTTTACTTCAATTTTTTCGGAAGAATCCCGTTTTTGAACATAAGTTTTTCGGTTTTCGTGAGAAATCGCATTCATACTCACAAGAAGATAATCTTCCGGATCAGTAATATAAATTTTTCCGGTGAACGAATAATTCGGCAAAATCTCTTTCGGATAATCTTCAATTTTGATTTTTGCATTTACAACCGTTGCCCCGCGCGAAGTAATTTCCCCGATTGCAGGCCAACCAATTACAGTTCCGTAAACCGCCTTGTCTTTATACGCCGAAAAAGTAAATTCCACTTTTTGCCCGATTTTCAGTTTTTCAACATCAGTTTCAGCAATTTCAACTTCCGCCAAAAGATAATCGACATTTACAAGATTTCCAACCGAATCCTTTGCTTCAAGGGAATCGCCAACTTTTATATCGAGTTTTGCAATCACCCCGTCGAATGTGGCAGTAACTTTTCGGTCAGCAACTTTTTGAAGCAGAGCCAGCCGTTCAGTTTGCATAAGTTTTATTTCCTGTGCAGAACCCGTAATTTTTGTAGCGGCAATATTGTAATCGTGTTTTGCAAGATTGTAAGATTCCGTGGTGTCGTCAAGCTGAAGAATAATGTCGCCTTTTTTTACGGTATCGCCTTCCTTGACATAAACTCCCATTACCGTTCCTGTTCCAAGTGCCTGAAGAGTCTGTTCCTGAGCCGCCTCAACCGTTCCTGAAATTTCAATTACATTTTCGTAAGTTTCTTTTGTAACGGTGTAAAAAGTTTCCTGTTTTGCAGACGAAGAAAAAGCTTTTTTCAGCACAAAAACGACTAAAATCACGATTATAATAGAAGAAATCACTGAAATTACTATTTTTAAATTTTTTTTCATATTATTCCCGCTTATAAATCAACGAATTCTGTTAAAACATTGTTATTGTACAAAATATATTCCAATTTGTTGATTAAAATTTTTACTTCATAAAGTTTGCGATTATTCGAGGCGGAAAGATATTCGCTTTCCGTGACAATTCCCATTTTGAAATATTTTAACAAATCTTCTTCATTTTTTTGGTAAATGTCAAAATTTTCTTTTACGGAAGATTTTTCCCATTTTAAATTTACAGCCGTTTGGTCGTAAGAAATCCGCGAATCCCAATAATTTTGTTCAGCATTTTTTATTTCCAGCAATTCCTGTTCTTCACTCAAAGAATTTTGCTGTTTTGTAATTTTTTTTGTCATAAAAGAATTCGGGCTCACAGTTGAAGAAAGCGTAAAAGCCGGCGTAAAATCCGTAATTCCAAGCGGCATACTTACCCCCGCGTTCAGCCCCAACCCACCAATCGTTGTGGAAACTCCCGCGTCAACCGTGTCAGATTTTGTAGTGGAATTTTTTACAGTGTAACCGGCGTTCAATCCGAGCGTAAAATATTTGTCGGCCTTGCGCGTTAGAGTATTAATTTCGTTATCCCATTTTGCAGATTCGATTTTTGAATATTTTTCTTTTGGATAATCAGAAAAAGCAACTGCATCAGAAACGGGAATATTTTGCGGAATATAGTCAAGGAATTTTTCGTCATCGTATTCAAGTTTGATTTTGCAATGATTGTAAAAAACGATGAATTTCAATTTTAAATCGTGGAGTCCAGTTTCAATATCGTGCTCGCCGGAAGAAACTTTCATTTGCGCAATTCTGTATGTCGAAGAACTTGAAGAATAGCCCTGAGCCTTCAATTTTTCAAGCGACAATTTATCAGTGTAAACAGTTTGCGAAGCAGTGAAAATGTCGTTTATTTCCGTGAGAATCTCTTTCAATTCCGTGTAAAAATCGTTTTCAGTTTTTAAAGATTGCGATTTTACCTTTCGTTCAGCTTCCAAAAGGGCCCTTTCTTTTTTTAAAACTGCGATTTTTGCCGCCGCTTCTTTTGAAGAAAGAATGTCAAATCCCAATGAAATTTTTGTGTCTTTTACTTCGTTCGTGTTCGATGAAGATTTAAATTGATAATCCGTAGAAACTGATGCCGAAAGATTTTTTACAGAAGGAATTTTTGCCGTGAGCGAAGGTTTTATCGTTACAGAAGAGCCCGCCGTTCCAGTTCCAGGATAAAAAACCATTGACCCGGTCGAAAGCGAAACATCAAATCCCTGGTCTAATTTTTCCTGTTTTAAAGAAAGACGCGATTTTGAAATATCCAAAACATATTTTTGAAGATCAACATCATTTTCAAGATAGGAGGCCAAAAGTTCCTTACAATCGTATTTTTCCTGGGCAAAAAGATTTACAAAATTACAAACTAAAAATATAAAAAAAAACTTTTTTAAATCCGCTTTCATAAAAATCTCATTTTTTAACACATTATATAAAAAAACAGGAAATTATTTAAGTTACAAGAAAAAATTTAAAATAGAAGATTGTAATATCAAGTTGAAACAAGATATATTGCAATCTAAAAGATTCTC
>CAVHIX010000052.1:0-11504 GCA_963636135.1 Anaerovoracaceae bacterium | reverse complement strand
CTCCAAAATATACAGCGTCTTTTGCTGGAAAAATGACAGAAGCAATTTTAACTAAAGCTATTAAAGAACATTATAATATCGTCATTGAAGGTACTTTTAGAACTTCAGAAACTCCAATTAAAACTTTATCTTTAATGAAAGAGAACGACTATAAAACTCAGGTAATGATTCAAACTTGTTCAAAAAATTTGAGTTGGAAATCCTGTCAAGAAAGATATGAAAAAATGCTTGAAGTTCTTCCTAGTGAAGCTCGTTGGACAGATAAAAATCATCATGATTTAGTTTGTGAAAATCTTGCAAAAAATATTAAAGCTGTATTTGAATCCGGAAAAGCTGATAAAACAGAAATCTACTTTAGAGATGAGTCTGGTAAAAATGAATTAATTTTTTCATCTGATAGTGGAAAAAATTTAGATGTAAAATTCTTGAATCGAAAAATAGGCTTTGATTTTTCAAAAAGAAATAATTATGAATTTGAACGATAAGAAAATCTATTTATCTATTGTCGAAGCCCGAAAATCTAAAAATATTTCTCAAGTTGAACTTTCAAAAATGACTGGTATTATCCAAGCTGATATAAGTAGAATTGAAAATGGAAAAGCAAATCCGACTATAAATGTTCTTAAAAGACTTTCTGACGCAATGGGAATGAATTTAAATATTTTTTTTGAAGAAAAATAAATTTTTTATAATTTTGTAATGAAAATGTATTGTAATTTTTTAAATAAAAGTGTAGATTAGTGAATAACAATTCAATATTTTCTGCTCACCCAAGGGAAAATTTGTTTTGTTTTTTAAGAAAAAAGAAGAATTCATAAGGAATGACCCAGACGAATCAGGAAAGGTTCGTTGGTTTACTATTTTAAATTGGATTGTTCCAATTTTATGTGTTGTTCTAGGAATATTTTTATCGACTCAAAAATTCGCTGAATTGATGAATTACGATTATAGAATCGTAGGAGAGCCTTTATTTATTTTAAATAAAAGTTACCGTGTCTATAATCCGATAATTTTTCTTTTAGGAATGTTTAAATATGCTTTTAATGAAACATATTCCTATTACTTTTTTGAAGCGATTCCTTCTCTCGTAATTTGCCTTGTTGTAGCTGTTTTATTTTTCATAATAATCAGTATTTTTACGCAAAATCATCAGAAAAATAAAGATATTTACGGAACGGCAGCCTGGTCTAATGTAAAAAAGTTAGAGCAATACGGAATGCTTTTATCTCGTGGGGTTGTTTGCGGTCAGCTTCATAATGCAGATGTAGGTTTTTACATTAATAAAGAAAAAGCGTCTTTAGTTCTAACTTTGCCAAAGCGTTTTGGTAAAATTCACATTGCTCCTTTAATTTGTCATTCAGGGCAGACTAACACTTTACTTTTAGCTCCGACTCGTTCCGGAAAAGGTGTAAACTCAATTATTCCAACGCTTTTAAGTTATGGTGTTCCGTACTGGGAATACGACAAAAGTCTTAATAAAAAAGTTTTAAAAGGCAGAAAGAGTATTGTTTGTTTTGACCCGAAAGGTGAAAACTGGGACGCTACGGCAGGTTTTAGGTCAACTTTTAGTGTTTGTATTCCTTTTAGACCTTTAGACGCTGAAGGAAATACAGGTCATTATAATCCGATTCACGAAATTCCAGACAGTGTAAGTGAAGCTTATTCCTGGGCGGACATAATTGGTGAAATCTTTTTTGGAGCGGAAAAGGCAAAATCTGAAGGAGCAACTGAATATTTTAATAATACTGCCAGAGATATTTTTACCGGCGTTGTTTTGCACGTTCGATTTAGTGATTCGATTCCTTGGGAAGAAAAAAATCTTGGTAAGGTTTTGGATATTTTTAGCCAAGCAAATGATGAAGGGCAGAAATCACAGCAGCAAGGGGAAGACGGAGATCCTTCTTGTGGTGCAAAAATGATTTCTGAATTGCGGAATACTCATCATATTCACGATAACCACAAAGATTTTCCGGAAATTCACGATTTAGTTTCTAAGGCTGCAAATCGAAGTGAAATTCAAAATCCGAAAGAAAGAGCGTCAACATATTCTACGATTTTTTCAAAGATTTCATTGTTTCAAGATCCGTTGATACGAAAGGCAACGGCTTATTCAGATTTCAGTATTGATGATTTTATTAATGGGAAAAATGGAATCAGTTTGTATTTGATTGTTCCTTATAATCATATTAAACGAATCAGTCCGGTTTTTAGAATGTTGATTACATTTATGATTAAAAAGTTTTCAAGCGGAACTACAAATGCCAATGCGGTGAAATTAAAAAATCCGTGTATGTTTTTATTAGATGAATTTCCGGTTTTGGGTTACTTCCCGGATATTGCGTTAAATGCCGGAATTTTAGCCGGATATGGGGTTACTTTCTTTATCGTTTGTCAGTCGTTAAGTCAGCTGATTGATATTTATGGCGAAAATCACCCATTTTTGGATCACTGTAAAACGATTATTCTTTTTGCTCCGGGAAATATTAAAGACGCAAGACAGTTTTCAGATACAATCGGAAACAGGTCGGTTTTGCTGGATAATATTTCAAGTTCCGGGACAAAATTGCAAGTCGGAAGTAGGAATATTTCACGAAGTTCGCAGGAAACTAGTGTAAGTTTAATCAGTCCAGATGAACTTATGAAACTTGAATTTAATAGTTTGATTGTTTTGAATCAGGGTCAGCCGCCTTATCGTGGAAAAAAGGTTGTTTATTATGAAGACCCAAGATTTAAAAATAAATCGTTTAGAAAAACTCCGGAAATGAAAGATATTTATTCTTTGATGAAAACTTTGCCAAGCCGGCGGAAAAAGCATATTTTGATTAAAAATGCGGTTTCGATTAAAGAAAAGATTCAGGAAGTTGAAGGTTTTGAAGTAAAAAAAGTGATTAAAGCAGATATATTTTAGAAGGGAAAAGCGATGGGAAACAAAAAAGAAGAATATGTAAAATACAATGTTTTAAAACAAATCAGAATTACGGAACAAATGGACGGTCTTATAAAAAGTAAGGCTTTGGAACATAATTCTACGGAAAGTGAAATTATTCGTCAGTCGTTGAATAATTATATTAATCGAAGTATGAGTGATTCGGAAATCGTTCACGCCTCTCTTGTGGAAAATACACGAAAAATCCGTTATTTAGAAAATAAGATTGAACTTTTGGGACTTTTAATAGTTCAGCAGACAAAATACATTATGAAGATTTTGCCGAATCGTGAAGTTAATAGTGAAGCGATTGTTGATGTTGAATATGAAAATTTTATGCGGAATTGTACAAAAATTTTAAAATCGAATCACAGTGGAATTTTGGAAAGTATGATTTTAGACGCATACGAGCAGGGTGATAATTAATGGCAGGAATGGACGGATTTAGTCAGCAGGCAAAACTCGATAAATGGCTTCGCAATCTTGAAGATGATATGAGCGATATTGTGCCGTTTATTTTAAATAAAAATGTTACTGATATTGCAATCGGGCTAAATGGTGAAGTAATTGTTGAAGGTTTTGGAATGGATAAAACTTATACCGGAATCTTTTTTGATAATGCAACGATTACTAGAATTATTTATGCAACGGCGGCAGTTTTAGAGCATACGATTAATCCGGACGATCCGGTTGTAGAAGGCACGATAAAAATAAAGGAACAGAAAATTCGTGTGGAAGGGATTTTGCCACCGAGAGCGAGCCATAATCCGATGTATTTTATTCGCCGACCACCGGAAAGAATTTTTACGCTTGAAAATTATCTTGAAAGTGGCGGAATAACTCAAGAACGGTATGCCCTTTTGATTGAACATATTAAAAAGCGGTCAAATATTTTAATCGGTGGAGAAACTGGAAGTGGAAAAACAACGCTTTTAAATGCCTGTATTGATAAAATGCGTGAGTTTACGCCAGATGACAGATTCTACATTGTAGAGGACGCTGGAGAAATTCAGTGTAATGCAAAAGATGTTTGTTTTATTGACGCAAAGGGAAAATATTGTGTAAATGCGGTTGCATCAGCGTTGAGATGTAATGTTTCAAGAATTATTTTTGGAGAATTGCGTTTTGGTGATGTTACAAATGAACTTCTTAAAGCCTGGAATTCTGGGCATACTGGCGGAATTTCAACGACACACGCAAATTCAGCGTTGACTATGCTTGAAAGAATTAGAAGTTTACTCCGGGAAGTTATTCAGTTTACTTTGCCGGATATTTCGCAGTCGATTCAGCTTTTAGTTCATATGAAGCGGTTACCGGACGGAAAGAGAATTGTAAATGAAATTATTGAAACAAATCAGATGAATGAATCTTCATTTATGGAAGATTTAGAAATGAATAATTTAATCAGGTAGACAACTAAAGCCTTTTCTTTTTTATATTAAATTTTGTTTTGTCATTGACAAATGGCACAACATATCAGGGGGTGAAAAAAGAAAATTTATTTTTATTTACGAAAATTAATTGAAAATCTTGAATGGCAGTTTTTATTTTTTGAAACAAAATTGAAAAGTTCGACAAGTTATTAAATCAGATTTATGGACAAGGAGATTTTTATGCAGTCCAAAAATAAAGAACTTTCTTTAAGTTTAAAAAAGATTTTAACGAATAAAACATTTTTACTAACTATTTTTATGATTTTTGTTTTGGTTGTTCCAACTTTTGCAGATAGCGACACGATTGAACAGCTTGATAACTGGGGAACAAAATTAATCAATATTTTTAAGTCAACTTGGGTAAAGGCGTTACTTTTAGTTTCTTTAATTCTTATTGCGATTGAAGTTGCAATGGGTATGCAGCAGGGAGCAAGCCTAAAAGATATGATTGGAAAATTTTCCGGCTGGATTATCGGGACTATTGTTTTGGCAACGGCAAGCGGAATCTGTACATTCTTCTTAGGCGATTTAAATTTTGAAATTGGTTTTGTAGAAACGGTAAAGAATCAATTTTGTATTGCTTAAATTTTTGTTCTGGCAGGCTTAAAAAAAAGTTTGCCAGAGCGAGTTGGAGTAAAAAATGGAAGAAGAAGATTCTTTATACGATTATTCAACGCCGGTTCACAGGTCATTATTAGAGCCAGATATTATTTTAGGAATCGGTGTAATGCCGGCAGTCGCTATTTTTATTTTTACAACGATTTTAGTAATGTTTGTAAATTTCTGGTGTATTCTCATCGGAATTGCACTTTTTATGATTGCAAAAATTCTGTGCAGAAAAGACCCATATATGCTGATTATTGTTTTTGACAGAATTCTATTGCCTAATTATTGGAGATGTATTTAATGGATGTTCCGTTTTTTGATTTTTCTAAAGTAAATAAAATTATTCCCAACGATAGAAGTAATTCCAGTCCGTATTTGTACATAATTACGCCAAGTATTTGTGTTTTAAAAAATGGAGCGATTATGACGACTTACCAGGTGGAATATCCGGATCTGGAAAGTTCTTCGCCTTCGTCTATTGCGTCTTTGGCAGCGTATTTTAATAAGGCGATTATGTCGCTTGCAAATGAAGAAGGGTGGGCAATTTTTTTTGATTGTAAGCGTTATAAGACACAAGATTATCCGGGAGGAACTTTTGACAATCTTGCAGGCTGGTTGATTGACCAAAGGCGGTCGGAAAATTTTCATAATTTTGGAGAGCATTTTACAACTGATTATTACATTACTTTTGTTTATCAGCTTCCGAGTGATATGGAATCAAAAACGACATCAATTTTTTTCAAGCAGAATCAGAAAAAGAAAAATCAAAAATATTCGGAATATCAGAAAGCAAAAAATATAGAAGAAACAAAAAAGTTGATTTCAGATTTTTTAGATGAAACTGAAAAAACTATGAATTCATTGAATTCAAAAATCTGGTCAAGAAGATTAAATGACAGCGAACTTTTTAACTACATCAGGCAAGCTGCAACAATGCAAAGAAATGAATTGCTTTTCCCGGAAAATACATTTTTCTTCCTTGACAATTATATTATCGATGAAGATTTTAAGCCTTCAATTCCTTTAAAAATCGATGAATATTATATTCCTGTGATTTCAGTTGCAGATTTTCCGGCTGCGACATATCCTGCGATTTTCGATAAATTGAATCGAACAATGGCAGAATACAGATGGTCAACAAGAATAATTCCTTACGGGAAAGAACTTTCATTAAAAGAAGCGGACAAAAAACAGAAGAAAATGTTTGCTGGAAGAAAAAGTGCGATGACGGCTTTTACTGAAATTGCAATGGGTGTAAATATTGACCGTGAAGAAACCGGCAAGGTTGAAATGGCAGAAGAAGCTAACGCTATAAAGGCGGACATTACAATGCAAAGGTATTATTTAGGTCTTTATTCGAGTTCTTTGATTGTATGGGACAAAAGTCTTTCTAAAGCAAAAGAAAAATCTAAGAAACTTCAGGCGGTAATAAAATCTTGTGGTTTTAAATGTGTTGAAGAAAAATTAAACAATGTTGAAGCTTTTTATGGAACTCTTCCGGGAAATGTTTATTCAAATATAAAGACAAATTTAATTTCAACTGTAAATATGTCTAATATTATTCCTTTGAGTTCAGCCTGGCAGGGAACTTTTTACAATGATTTTACGCAGGAAACTTGCGGTTCTTTTGTGCCACTTTTAACTTGTTCAACGAGTTACGGAACGCCGTTCTTTTTGAATTTAAATGTTCGTGATGTCGGTCATACGTTTATTTTCGGCCCTACGGGAGCAGGAAAATCAACGCTTTTATCGCTTTTAATGGCACAAGCTACAAAATATAAAGACGCAAATATTGTTTGTATTGATAAGCAGCTTTCAAGCCGGGCGTTTATGGTTGCTGCCGGTGGAGTTTATATTGAGCCTGGAAAAGATGATGTTGCTTTTCAGCCATTGAGTGAATTATTAAATCCGAATGAAGTTACTGAAGGCGAATATAAAGAAAGTCTTATGTGGTGTCAGCAATTTATAGAAGGTCTTTTAGCCCAGCAAAAAATTGAAATAACTCCGGGAATGAGTAAGGCGATAAATGAAACTTTAGTTTTGCTCAGTGAAAAAAGCAGTTCAAGCCGTGATTTAACTTCTTTTCAGCAGTATGTAAATTACACTGATCCAAAAACGAATGATAACACAATCAGAATTGGACTTGACCCTTATTGTCAGGGCGGTGTTTATGGTTCGATTTTTGACGCAGATAAAACGACATTAAATCTTTCAAAATTAATGACAATCGAAATGGGAAGTTTAATGCGACTTTCGGAAAAGGCAGTTGCTCCGGCGTTGATGTATATTTTCCGTTATCTTGAAAAATTGTGGACTGTCCCGCACGGAGAAAAACAGCCGTTGACATTTTTATTCCTTGATGAAGCCTGGCTTTATTTGCAGCACCCAATGTTTTCCGGTTTTATTCAGGAATGGCTCAGAACTTTGCGAAAGAAAAAGGTTTTCTGTATTTTTGCAACTCAGGAAGTAAGTGCGGCAAGTAAATCTTCACTTAAAGATACGATTGTGCAGCAATGTTTGACAAAAATCTATCTTGCAGATGAAAACGCTGTTTCACTTGCAGAAAGTTACAAGGAATTCGGACTTACGGATAGCGAAATTTACGGACTGTCGCAGGCACAAATGAAACGAGATTATTATTTTAAAAATCCGTTGGGAAGCAGAATGTTTACGCTTGATTTAGACGATTTTCAGCTGGCATTAATTTCAAGCGACCACGAGATTTTGGATAATCTTGAAAATCAATATGGAAAAAATACTACGGAAGAAAGGGCTTTTGAACTTTTAGACGCAGTGAAAGAAAAATATAAATTAATCGGAAAAGATACAAGGAGTCTTGATTATGAAAAATACAAAGAATTATTATTGCAAGATTAAAAAATGGGTGAAAGTGGCATTTATTTCAGTTTTTGCCTTTAGTTCTTTTGGGGCATTTGCAACTGGTTATCCGGTTTTTGATGTTTCAAATTGGATTACGGCGATTGATGAAGTTTATCAGGGGTACGATATGATTACAAATATGGTTACTCAGCTTGAAAATCAGTACACAATGATTCAGCAGCAGATAGAAAGGGCAAAAACTATTAACTGGGATAATATAAAATTTGACGGCGATTTTGATATTCGTGATGAAATAAAAGACGCTACAAAAAAAGTGAACAGACTTTTAAGTTCAATGAAAACTATTCAAAATCTTGCTAACGAAAAATCAATTGTTTGTGGAAATGTAAAATATTCTCTTGCAGACCTTTGTGGAGTTGGAAGAAGTGATAATAATACGAATGACTTATGGGAAGATGATACAAATTTTCTTACGGCAGTAAAAGATATAGGTTCTTTTTTGCACGGTAATATGCAAAAATCTGTAGACGCATTGACAAATGAACTTACAGATGAAGAAAAAAGAGCAATCTGGACAAAATATGGTATTAGTCCGAGTAATTACACTTTCGTTAAGCAAAGCACAGATAAATTAAAACTTATGTGTTCAAGTAAGATTGCAGCAATGACGGAAAAGGCAAAAGAAGCTCAGGTGACAGAAACTCAATCTGAAAATAATGTTATTATACAAGCAGCTAAAGAAAATCTTGATTCAAATGGTAATCCAACTGCAAATGGAATGTTAGAAGCACAGATGACACTTACAGCTAATGTAGTAACTAAATTAACAGAGTTAAATATTTCAGTTCAAGAAGTATGTGCTTTAGCGGCTCAAAAAATGATAGCTGATATGAACAAAGAAGAAGCAAATTCTGCGGAAGAACGAAAACAAGAACAGACTTATGTTTATGCCAAAAAGAAAATAAATTCTCGTTACAAGAGGTAAAGAATGTCAGGAAATGTTTTAGACGCTTTTGATTTACCTCTTGTTCAGGCTTTTGAATATTTTGGCGGAGTAATGGCTCAGGGATACAGGTGGGCGGCGGCATACGGAACTTTATTCGGACTTTTAGGTTTAATCTGGTCGGCTTTAAAAGTTGCGATGTCGAGAATGACGATAAAAGATTTATTCTGGGATACAACTTTTAAATGGTTGTGTTATATTTTGCTTTTAAATCTTTATCCGGCTTTAGTAGTTGGTTTTGGTGGAATTGCCGGCGAAATCGGAATGAATATGGGAAGAGGAAAAGACGCCATTGTTCGAGAATTAACGGCAATGAAGCGATCTTTAGAGAAAGATATTTCAAATATTCATAATCTTGAAATTGGTGGCGAAGGAAGTGAAGAATCTAGTTTGCAAACTGTTAATGATTCTATAGATGACGCTTTTGGAAAACAAGATGATTATGAAAAGTTTATTCAAAAAGCACAAAATGTTATTCCAGGAATAAAAGGGGCGTACAGATGGAGTTCACAAGATAATCAGAATCAAATTACAGAGCAGGCGAATGAAAAAAGAAATGAAAATACAGGGGATAAAACTTTTTATCAGACGGCAATTTTAAACGCAATAAATGCGATTTTAGTTGAGCGTAATCTTGACGGAGAAAATATTGGTACAAACACAGATACTTATATTTCACTTGATGTTTTTATGAAAGACGCAGACGGAACAGAAACATTTTATATTTCGCCGGGTTCAATGCTTCGAATGACGCTTTTGTGCGGAAATATTATGAATGTAAAAAATGCGAGTTCTTATGCAGAAAGAAATGAAGAAATTAAAGCTCAGAATTTGAATTTTTTTGAATCTAGTGCTGAAAATATAAAAAGTTTTGGACAATATGTAATCGACTGTATCATTGTGTGGTTTTGCGTTATAGTGCTGGCGGTTTGTGTCGTTTTTGCTTTAATTCAGTATATTATGACTGTTCTGGAATTTACGATAGTTGCGGCGATAGGAATTGTATTCATTCCGTGTATACTTTTTGATGGTACAAAAGATATTCCAAAAAAGTTGATTCCAGTGTTTACGAGTTTTATGGTCAAAATGATTGTAATTACTCTTTGTTTAATGTTCGTTTTTTATTTGCTGGTAGAATTTACGGTTAATATGATAACTTCAGATGGTTTTGACATTGTCTGGGTTTTGGTTGATGTTTTATTTAATGCAGTTTTAGCATTTATTCTTACACAGAATTCTCCAAAGATTGCTCAAACGATTCTTACAGGACAGCCTCAACTTTCAATGGGTGAATTTGTTACCGGTGTTGGAACTTTGGGAGCGACGGCACTTGGTACAGCAATGGCAGCAAAAGGAGCAGCAGCGGTTGGAAACAATGCAGCTCGTGGAGCGGTAAACGGAGTAACAAATGCTTCTGGATTTGCAAAAAAAGTTTCTGGTGTAATGAGTGGAGCAAAAGAACTTGGTGGAAAAATTGGTTTAGGGAAAGCAATCGGAACAGTTGCCGGAGATGGCTTAAAAAGTCGTGTAAAATCAGGTTTAGAAAAATGGCGGCACGGAAAAAGTTCAATTCCTGGAGCTGATAAAGTAAAAGGAGTTCTTGGCGGTGGCGGCTCTGGTGAAAGTGCAGGTGGCGGATCAAGCGGAGGAGGTTCTACTCTAAATCGTCAAAATGGACAAGGTTCTACACAGGAGCATAAAGGCGAAACTTTATCAACTTCTTCAAATCCAGACTTTAAAAAGGCTACAAAATATGATGAAAAAACAGGTCAGCAGCGTCATATGACCGGAAAAGAATTCAGGGAAGAAAAGTTTTTACAAGGTAAGGAGCTTGGACTTCAAGTACTTGCAAAACAAGAAGCAAAAGAAAAAAGAAAGGCTGCAAAAGCTGCAAGTAAAGGACTGGGGTCAACTTTAACCGGTAAAACTCGTGGTGAAAAATAAAATTTGATTGTGATTCTGTAAATATGCAGGGGCAAATTTAAAATTAAAAAGGCTGTTCAGTTTTTTGTGAACAGCCTTTTTTTTAGTAAGAATAGCCTTGATTTTGTGAATTATTTTGCGATTGCTGCGGTCTTTGTACAATTTCGCGTTTTGCAAGATAACCGCTAGCTCCAGTTGAAATATCCCAGCCTTGAGCACCTAGAACATTTAAATATTCTTCAAAAGTTCCTTTGAAACGGTTAGCAAAACTAACTTCTCCGTTTGGTTGGTGACCAAATCTTGCGTCATTGTAGCATTTTCGCATTTGTTCAGTAGTCATATACTCGAATTGTGGCATTTCATTCTCCCTTTATAAAATTTATTATTTCAGAAGTTGCTGCTTCTGTTGTTTCTTTTGTTGCTTTTCCTAAAATTACAATATCTTCATCTGTTGAAAAAGTTGAAATTTCAGAAGATTTAACATATCCGTGAATTTCAGAATCCGGAAGAAGTTTAGATTCCACAAGAAGTTCAATATTTGTTTTTTCCGGAATTATTTCACAGGCGATGATAGATGTATTATTCTTATTTGTATTTTTTGTTGTAAGAACTAAATATTTTTTTGCAAAAATACAGATTATGTCATTTCTATCCGGGATTCCAATATCAGCTTTTTCTGAAGGAATAAAGAAAACTATTGGGTCAAAATCTTTCGTTGTAAGGCGGATAAAATTTAAATTTGGATTTTTTCTACCAATCATTATATTGTATG
>CAVHIX010000051.1:0-11515 GCA_963636135.1 Anaerovoracaceae bacterium | reverse complement strand
GTGTGGACGGTGGAGTAAACGCTAAAACTTTGCCAGATGTAATTAATGCCGGAAGTGATATCGTAGTTTCTGGTTCAGCATTTTTTGAAGGAAAATTAAATTATTCGTTTTAAATTTTTGGGGTAGAAATGAAAAAATCTTTTAAATTTTGTGTTTTCTTTCTTTTTGTTTTAAATTTTTTTATTTACTCAGAAAATTCCACAAATTTTAATTCTTCGTCTGCAGCTTTTATTCAAGGAACTGAAGCGTACAAAAACGGAGACTGGATTTCTTCAATCACTTTATTAAAAAAAGCGCTGACTTTCCCTGAAAATAACAATGCTGATACGCAATATATGTTGATTTCAGCACAAATGCACGCCTTAGATTATATGAATGCGTATTCTCAAATAGAAGATTTTATTCAAAAATACCCGCAGAGTATTTATACGCCACAAATTTTGTTCTATAAAGGAAAAGTTCTTTTTAATCTTGCCGAATATGAAAAATCAATTTTAATTTTGAGTGATTTTTGTCATCAGTATCCGGAAAATTCGCTTTACCCAGTGGCGTTGTTTTATATTGGTGAAAATTTTTATTCTTCTTACAATTATGAACAGGCAAAATCGATTTTTGAACGATTGGTAACAGATTTTCCGGATTGTTCAAAAACTCCGACTGCACAATTCAGACTTGATTCCATAAATCAGCGAACCCGTGAAGAAAAACTTTTGTATCTTTTAAAAGAAACTGGCGAAGAGTATTTGTCTGCAAAAGAAGATTATGAACGCCAAATGCGAACTTATGGTTCAGAAACTTCGGAAGATGTTCGCCGAAGAATGGCAGATTTGCAGAAAAAAAATGCTGATTTGGAAATGCAGAATAAAAATCTTTCCGCAGAAAAAAATAGTTTGCAAAATCAGATTAATGAAAGTCAGAATCAGGCTTTATACGAAAAAGAGTCAAATCAAGTTGAAGAACAAAATCTTTCTGTAATTGACGAACGCGTCTTAGAATTAAAGAAAAAAGCTCAAAAAATTCAAAAACAGTTAAAAATGAATGAAGAGCAGGGGGCAAAATGAATAAAATAAAAAATTTTTGTAAATATTTTTTTCTTGGCCTCTTAATTTTTTTGAATGGCACGATTTTTGCAGAAGAAGAAATTTCTGAAGACAAAAAAATTGAAAATCCTGTGGTTGAAAATACTGAGAATTCTGAATTTGTAAAAAAAAGAATTGTAAATATAATCGGGAATATAAAAATCGTTTTAAATGGAAAAAAAGGCACTTTTAATATTTCAGCCCTTGACGAATATTCAAACGCAACAAGCATTTTGGAAACCCGCGATGAAGGTGTTTCTTCATTTTTTTCAGTTTTGATTTCAAACAAGGAATATAAATTAGAAAATAAAACTGGAATTTCGGTTTCTGCGCGAAAAACTGCATTGGGCGGACAGATTTTGTATTCCGTTCAAAAAATTGCAGATGTTTTAGTTGATTTTTCATGTTTAAAATCTGATAGCGAAAGTCCGGAAAATATTGTTCAGGTTCAAATTCAGGTTACAAATCTTACAAAGCGAATGAATTCTTATGCGGTAAAATCAGTTTTGGACACGATTTTGGGTGAACATTTTTCGGAACATTTTGTGATTAATTCGAAAGTTGTTAATAAACAGACTGAAATAAAATCTTTTGACGATATTTCTTCCGTAATCAGTAAAAATTCTAAGGCGCGAATGGAAGTTTTGTTTTCTGGGCTTGATGTTACGACTCCGGAAACAGTTTTGCTCGGAAATAAAGATGTTTTAAATCGTGCAACCTGGATTCCGAGTGTTGAAAGCGGAAAACCGTTTGATAATGTTCAGGTTTATAATAATTCTGCGATTGCTTTGATTTGGGCTTCTCAAAAGTTGCGCCCGTCGGAAAGTCTGAATGTGAAATTTTATATTGCGGTGAGCCCTGAAGGTGAAGCACTTGGAACTAAAGATTTTATAAAGAATTTTGGAAAAAATCTTGAGCCTGAAAATAAAACTGAAATCGAAAATTTGAGCGAAAATTTAAATGAAAATCAAAAAATTGAAAATCCGCGAAAACCTGAAGTTGAAAAGATTTTGAAAAAGATTGATGATCAGAAACAGAATAATTCTGCAAAATTAGAACAAAATCAAAAAAATTCAAATCTTTCACGGCCAATTTCAAAAGATCAGTTAAATCCGGAATATATAAAAACTTTGATTGCAAAAATAAATAGTCTTGACGCGTCAAATCAGCTTGAAAATAGTGAGTATATTCTTTTAAATGAAGAACTTGATTCAATCTTAAAAATACTGGAGTCTGAAAATGGCTCAAGATAGTCTTGGTCTTGCAAAAAGATTGATGAAAAGGCGAAAATTCTCAAAAGCGATAATTCTTCTTGAATCTAGGGAAGAAAATTATGTCGACAATTTTGATTATTATTTGAATCTTGGGCTTTGCTATCTTTACACTGGAAATTATGGTTCGGCTTCTTCGAATTTTAAAAGGGCACGAAAAATCAAAATGCTTGATATTCCACTTTTGCTCGGTCAGGCAGTTTTGTTTTTGCGAAGAGGGGATACGGCCCGTGCGATTCAGTATTATATGGAAGTTTTAGAGTATGAACCGCAGAATAAAATTGCTCAGGAAGCGATGGAATTTATTCGTAAAGACGGGGATTATTCTGTAATTTGTAAATGGGTCGATACTGGAAAGATTGAAAAATTTTTCCCGCCGGTTGGATTTCCGATGTATAAAGTTCTAAAATTTGCCATTCCTTGTATTGCGGCGCTTTTGGGAATCTGTTTTACGATGATGTATATTTCAAATAAACCGGTGAATGTTTACGATTCTACGGAAAGAACTTCGATTTCGCATTTAATTTTAACTTCTTCTGAAAAAAATGATTTGTTGCAAAAAGATGTTTCAGCAAATTCGTATAAATTTTATCTTTCTTCTGCGGAAATAGAAAAATCTTATGAAAAAATTTTGAATTTTTATAATTCTAGTCGGGATAATGCGGCTCAAGTTGAAATAAATCGGCTTTTAAACTCGAATGCTTCTCTTTTGATTAAGCAAAAATGTCGCGTGATTATGGAATATCTTGAAAATCCTGATTTTTCTACAATAAAAGATGTTCCGCTTTATAAAGATGTTGTGCAAAATCCGTTTTTGTATCTTGATTGCTGGGTGAACTGGTCGGGGCGCGTTTCAAATGTTTTACAGTCAGAAAATTCTTATGAATGCGATTTGTTGATTGGTTATGAGGATTTAAAAAAGGTTGAAGGCGTGGTTCCGGTAAAATTTGCAGAAATTCCTGTGATTCAAACGGATAAACCGGTTCAGATTCTTGCAAAAATTTCAGATGATAACGGAAAACTGATTTTAGAGGGGAATGCGGTTTTTCAGTCTGTGAAAGGTGATTTGATAAATCCGTAAATAAAAGCAAAAAAAATACAAAATCTTTTGCCGAAAACGAATAAAAATGTCTATATAATATATAGGGAATATTTTAATATTTCCTCGCTTATATTTTACAGAGGAAAGGTGAAAAAATGGCTTCTGAAAAAACAACTACTTTAGAAATGTCAGAAAAATTAAAGGCATTAGAAGCGGCTCGATTGCAGATTGAAAAACAGTTTGGTTCCGGCTCGCTGATGAAATTGGGTACAAGTGCTAATGCTTCGGGGATTGATGTAGTTCCGTCTGGTTCTATTATGCTTGATGAGGCGTTGGGTATCGGTGGTTATCCGCGTGGAAGAATTATTGAAATGTATGGTCCGGAAAGTTCTGGAAAAACGACTTTGGCTTTGCATGCGATTGCTGAAGCTCAAAAATTGGGTGGAATTGCGGCGTTTGTTGATGCTGAACATGCTTTGGATCCTGTTTATGCAAAAAATCTTGGTGTTAATATTGATGAATTGTGGGTTTCGCAGCCGGATTGTGGTGAACAGGCATTGAGTATTACTGAAAATCTTGTTAGAAGTGGTGCTGTTGATATTATCGTTGTGGATTCTGTTGCGGCCTTGACTCCTCAGAAAGAAATTGAAGGGGATATGGGAGACGCTCAGATGGGTATTCAGGCTCGTCTTATGAGTCAGGCTTTAAGAAAATTAACTGCGATTATTGGAAAAAGTAATTGTATTGTAATTTTTATTAATCAGATTCGTATGAAAATCGGCGTTATGTTTGGAAATCCGGAAACTACAACTGGTGGAAATGCTTTGAAATTTTATACTTCTGTTCGTCTTGAAATTCGAAGAATCGAAACAATAGATGGTAAGGGTGATGAAGAGGCTTTAGGAAATCGAGTTCGGGTAAAAGTTGTAAAAAATAAAGTTGCTCCTCCGTTTAGAAAAACAGAATTAGACATCTATTTTGGCAAGGGAATTAATAAGTATGCAAGTTTGCTTGATTCTGCGGTAAAACATGGAATTATTGATAAACGAGGTGCGTGGTTTACTCAAGGGGATTTGAAAGTTGGACAGGGACATGAAAATGCGGTTGCTTTTATAGAACAAAATCCTGAATATGCTCAGAAACTTGAAAATCAGCTTAGAGAAATGCTTTTCCCAGGTCAGGTTTTAAAGACTAAGGAAGGCGTTCCTGTTGTTCAAGAACAAAAAAAATCTGAAAAGAAAAAGGATGTAAAATCTGAAACAGAACAAAAATCAGCAGTAAAAGAAGAAAATGAAAAATCAGCTGAAAACGATTCTGCACAGGATATTGCATTGTTTTAATTTTTAAGGAAAATATTTTGCGACAAGTTATTTTAGGAATGGGATCTAACAAATCTTATAATGGTAAAAAATCTGTTGAATTATTGCGTTCGGCGTGTGAAAAATTGTCTGAAATTTTGGATTCACCAGTTTTTTCTTCTGTATATATAAGCAAACCTATGTATGTAACTTGTCAAGACGATTTTTATAATATGGCGGCTTCTGGTTTTGTTTCTGATGATGAAACGCCAGAAGTTTTCCTCGATAAAATTCATAAAATTGAAAATGAGTTTGGGCGGAATCGTTCTAAAGAAATTCGGAATGGGCCTAGACCACTTGATATTGATATTGAATTTTTTGGTGAAATTTCGGTTAATTCTGAAATTTTGCAAATTCCTCATCCTCGAATAAAAGAAAGAGCGTTTGTTTTGATTCCTGTACTTGAGATTTTAAAAAAATCTGCCGATGAACAATTATGGAAGAAATTGAATTCTTATTTGGAAAATCTTCCAGATCAAGGAGTTCATAAATTGTGAACCGAGGCAGGTCATTATGGAACAAACTGAAAAAAAATCGAATAATGTTCAGGTTTTAGAAAAAGAAAATAAAAAGAGAGCTTTTGTTGCAGGTCAATTTGAAGGCCCTTTGGATTTGCTTTTGTATCTTGTAAAGGAAAGCGAAATTAATATTTATGATATACCGATTGCTGATATTACAGAACAATATCTTGAATATTTGGATTATGCAGTTCAGACTGATTTAGGGGATTTGAGTGAATTTTATAAATGGGCGGCGAAACTTCTTGAAATAAAAAGTCGAATGCTTCTTCCGGTTGAAATTGAATATGAAGACGAAGAGATGGAAGATCCTCGAATGGAATTGGTTGAAAAATTAATCGAGTATCAGAAGTTTAAAAAATTGTCTGAATTAATGGAACAAAAAGAAGAAGATTCAGAGTGGAGTTTTGAAAGAAGTAAAATTCAGAGAGTTTTACCTTTTGATGAAAATGAAAATCAATGGGAACAAGTTGACACTTGGGAACTTTTACAACAGATGCAAAAATTGTTTAAGAATATGGTTAGTCAGTATTCGAACAATACAATTCTTGATATGTATGAAGAAATCAGTGTAAACGAAAAAATCACATTGATGAATGAACTTTTTGAAAAAAGTAATGAATGTTTGTTTACGGATTTAATTACTCGTGAAGGAAATGAAATGGATATCATTTGTGCTTTTATGGCGATTTTGGAAGCCGTGAAGTTTAAAATGATTACAATAATGCAAAATCGAATTTACGGAAATATTAAAATTTGTAAAAGGCTTGACACGAATGCTAATTTTAAGAATTTTGAAATTACAATCGACAAACCAGAAAACATTGAAAATACAAAAAATGATTAATCAGGTAAAAAATGGAATTAGAAACAGAAACTGCACTTGTTGAGGCGATTTTATTTTTAGAGAGTGAGCCTATAAACGAAAATCAATTGTCGAATATTTCTCAGCTTTCAGAAGAGGTTGTAAAATCTTGTCTTGAAAATTTAACTGAAAAGTATAAAAGTCAAGAATCGGGAATTGAACTTGTGATGATTGCGGGTGGTTGGATTTTGGCTCCGAAGACGGAATATTGGGCTGTTTTGCGTGAAAAATATGGTGAAAAAAACAGCGGGCGTCTTTCGAAATCTGCGTTGGAAACATTGTCGATTATTGCGTATTCTCAGCCGATTACTCGTGGCGAAATTGAAAAAATTCGTGGCGTCAGCGCTGATAATATGATTAGAATTCTGCTTGATCGGAATTTTATAAAAGAAGTTGGTAGAAAAGATGTTCCGGGTCGACCAATTCAGTTTGGAACTACAAAAGAATTTTTGAAATTCTTTCATTTGAACAGTATTTCAGAACTTCCTAAACTTGATGAAGATGAAGAACAGAGGTTTGAACTTGCAAGATAACGATGAATTAAAATTAAGATTACAGGTTTTTTTAGCTCATTGTGGAGTTGCAAGCAGACGCGCTAGTGAACAGATTATTCTTGATGGAAGGGTTTCTGTAAATGGGCAAATTGTGGATTCTCTTGGGCAGAAAGTTTCGCCGGATGATGTTGTTCTAGTAGATGGAAAAGAAATTCGTTTGGAAAATGAAAAACGATATGTTCTTCTTTATAAGCCGAAAGGTTATGTTTGTACGAGTAGTGATGAAAAAGATCGGCCGGTTGCTGTAGATTTATTAAAAGAAAAATATTCTGAGCGTTTGTATAATGTTGGCAGACTTGATATGTTTAGTCAGGGACTGATTATTTTTACGAACGATGGGGATTTTGCTGCAAAACTTTCGCACCCTTCTAGTGAACTTGAAAAAGAATATATTGTAGATTCTAGTCAGGATTTACCAGATGATTTAGCACAGAAGTTTGAAGAAGGTGTTAGAGTTGAAGGCGTTTTTTATAAATGTAAAAAAGCAGAAAAAATTAAACCGCGAAGAATGAAAATTGTTCTTATAGAAGGAAAAAATCGTGAAATTCGAAAAGTTTTTTCTTCGGAAGGCGTTCATATTCGTCGTTTAGTTCGTGTTCGAATCGGAAGTGTCAGTGCAAAACAAATGATGCCTGGTGATTTTAGGGATTTAACTCAGAAAGAAATTTCTGAACTTATAAAATTATGTAAATAATGGGAGAACAAAATGATAATCGCAATTGATGGGCCTGCCGGAACGGGAAAAAGTACAATCGCTTCAATTATTGCAAAAAAATTGAACATAACTTATTTAAACAGTGGAAGTTTTTATCGAGGATTAACGCTTTCTCTTTTAGAGAATAATATTGATTTATCAGATGAAGAAAAAATTTATGATTTTTGCAAGGATCAGAAACTTGAATACAAAAATGGAAGATTGGTTTTAAATGGAGTTGATGTTGAAGATCACCTTCATGACGACAAAGTCAGCAAAAATGTAGCGCAAATTTCTGCAATTGTAAAAATTCGTCATCTTGTAAATGAAAAAATGAAAGAAATTACAAAAAGCCTTGATATTGTGTGTGAAGGCCGCGATATGACTACTGTGGTTTTTCCGGAAGCTGAATATAAGTTCTATTTGGACGCTTCGCTTGAAGTTCAGGCACAAAGACGATTTGATCAGGGAGTCAGCAATATGACCCTTGAAGAAATAAAAGAATCGATTAAAAAACGAGATGAAATTGATAAAAATAAAAAAGAAGGTTCTTTAAAAATCGCTCCAGACGCAAAGTATGTTGATACTTCCGCCTTGACGATAGATGATGTTTGTGCGATAATATTAAAACAAATTCATAAATAAGGGTTTACAATGGAACAAATGGAAGTGGAAAAGGAAACAGCTCAGAACTCTAAGGGCAATTTCCAGACACAATTAGAGGAATCTCTGAACAACTTAAATGATCCTGAAGAAGGACAGACTGTAGAAGGAGTCGTAGTTCAAGTAACTGATGAATACGTTTTCTTGGATGTTGGTTGTAAGTCAGAGGGTAGAGTCCCTGTAACGGAGTTCAATGGCGAAGTGCCAAACGTTGGGGATAAAGTTCAAGTATTTTTAGTTAAGAAATTTGGACGCAATGGACCTGAAATTTCTAAGACTAAAGCAGATGCAAAACGTCTTTGGAAAGATGTTTCAGCAGCATTTAAGTCAAAAACTCCTGTTTCGGGTGTTATTCGTTCTGCTATAAAAGGTGGATTCGATGTTGATTTGGGTGGGGATATTCATGCATTCCTTCCTATTAGTCAGTCTGATACACAAAAAGTGGAAAATCCTGCTTCTTTAATTGGATTAAAAAGCGATTTCCTTATTGATAGACTTTACCTTGATTCAAAAGCAAATGTTGTCGTAAATCGTAGACGATTGCTTGAAAGTCAAATTGATACAAAACGAGATGAATTTTTTGCAAATACAAAAATTGGTGATACAGTAAAAGGTGTTGTAAAAAGTTTCACAAGTTTTGGTGCTTTCATTGATTTAGGCGGATTTGATGGTCTTCTTCATATTAATGATATGAGTTGGGGACATGTAACTCGTCCTAAAGATTTTGTTAAAAAAGGTCAGGAAATTGAATTAAAAGTAATTCGTCTTGATGCTGCAGAAAAGAGAATTAATCTTTCATTGAAACATTTTTCTGAAGATCCTTGGATGCATTTTGAAGAAAAATATAATGTAAACGATATCGTAACTGGAAAAGTTACAAAACTTACAGATTTCGGTGCATTTATTGAACTTGAAGATGGAATTGAAGGCTTAGTTCATATTAGCGAATTCTCTTGGACAAAGAAAATCAACAAACCTTCTGATATGGTTAAAGTTGGTGATGAAGTTAAATGTATGATTTTGGGTTACGACATCCAGGCTGGACGCGTTTCTTTGGGAATCAAACAGACAACAGAAAATCCTTGGGATACAATTTCTGAAAAATATCCAGTTGGAACAGAAGTAAACGGAAAAGTCGTAAAAATCGCTCAGGTTGGCGCTTTCGTAGAATTAGAAGAAGGAATCGATGGTTTCTTGCATTCTGATGATATTTCTTGGACTAAAAAAGTTAAATATCCGGGAAGTGAATTAAGCGTTAATCAAGAAGTAAAAGTTGTAGTTTTGGATTGTGATGCAGAAAATCATAAAATTAAAGTAGGAATGAAACAGCTTGTTGAAAATCCTTGGAAAATTTTTGCTGAAAATCACAAACCTGGAACAACATTAGAAGGTGAAGTTTCTTCTATTACAGATTTTGGTGTTTTTGTAAAAGTTGAAGAAGGAATTGAAGGTCTTATTAATAAAGCTAATTTAAGTGAAGATCGAGAAACTCCTTTTGAAGAAGCAGTAAAAAAATACAATGTTGGCGATAAAATTAATGTTTTTGTTGTTGATGTAAATGTAGAAAAAGAAAAAGTTTCTTTCTCTGTTCGTGAGTTTAAACGCAAACAGCAGCGAGATGAAATTTCTCAGTATATGTCTGCAAATAATGACAATGATGATGGTGCTTATACTATCGGAAATTTTATTCAGTCACAAAAAAATGATTAGTTTGGTGGTGAGATTTTAATGAAAAGTAAAACTTTAGATGAACTAAAGTCATTTCTTGAAATCTCATCTAAGATTAATTCAGAAATCACAGATGAAAACGCATTGCTTTCTGTTTTTTTGCAGTCGGCGATGCGTTTAATTAATTGTGAAAGTGCTTTTTATGTTGATTTTAATCGATACGGTCAGCGTTTAAAAATAAAAGAAACATCGACTGGCGCATTAGAAAAATATAAAGGCATGATTTTAGAAGATAAAAGTGTTGCTCTTCGATGCATTGAGTGTGATCATTCTATAAATCTTTCAAATGTTGGGGGAAATGTAGAATTATCTTACGCGAAAAAAAATCTTCCTGATTTTCAGATTGATTCGCTTTTGGCAGTTTTAATAAAAGATTCTAGTCGTGTTTACGGAATCGTGGAATTTTTTAATAAACAAAAAACTTCTTGTTTTGATGCAGAAGATTTGAAACTTGTGGAATTGCTTTCGGTTTCATTTGTAACGGCGAAAAAAAATCTTGAAAAATTTAAAATTGTAAAGAATGAAAATCAGAGTTATAAAGAAAAATTAACTGATTCTGTAGATTTTAAATTTCATAATTTTGTTTCTGCAAGTCCTGTTATTGAAAATTTGTTGGAAGAAGTGAAACTTGCGGCGGCTGGAAATTCTACAATTTTGATAACTGGCGAAAGTGGTGTCGGAAAGGAACTTTTTGCCGAGCAGATTTATTTGCATAGTTCGCGGAAAGGGTTTCCGTTTGTGCGTGTAAATTGTGCTTCTTTGTCGCAAACTTTAATCGAAAGTGAACTTTTTGGTTATGTAAAAGGCGCTTTTACGGGTGCTGATACAGACAGAATTGGTCGTTTTGAATCTGCTGATAAGGGAATTCTTTTTTTAGACGAAATCGGGGAATTTTCGCTTGATATGCAGGTAAAACTTTTAAGAGTTTTGCAGGAAAAAAAGTTTGAAAAGGTTGGTTCTTCTAAAACAATCAGCGTTGATGTAAGAATAGTTGCCGCAACGAATAAAAATCTTGAAAAACTGGTAGAAGAAGGCAAATTTCGGGAAGATTTATTTTTTAGATTGAATGTTTACAATTTAAAAATCCCTCCTTTGTATGAGCGCCAGGAAGATATCGATGTTCTTTCGCAGTATTTTTTGGAAAAATATTCAAAGGAATCGAATAAAGTTTTTAAAGGTTTTAGTGAAGACGCAAAAAAAGTTCTTCATATTTATAGATGGCCTGGAAATATCCGGGAATTAGAAAATGCAGTTGCCCGCGCGGTTATAATTGGAAAATCTGATTATATTATGGCGAGCGATTTAAGGCTGCAAATTGAACAAATTGAAAATAGTTTGGATTTTGCTGAAAAAAATGTTTCAGAAATGATTGATTCAAATGGGCAAAAAACATTAAAATCAGCACTAGACACTTTTAAAAAAGTTTATGTTACTAAAATTCTAGAAGAAAATAACTGGAATCAGACAAAAGCGGCAAAAACTTTGGATATTCAGCGGACATACATTTCTCGATTGATGAATGAATTACATATCCGCGACAAATAAAGAAATACGACTTTTTACGGGGGAATAAAATGGAAAGTCCTAAATTTGAAAAATTAACTGCAAAAGAAAAATTGGCAGCATTCCTTGAAAAATGGAGATTTGCATTCGTTATAGTTTTTGCATGTGCAATTCTTGCTGTAATAGTAATTTCAATTTTTTCTACAGTTAGAAATTCTCAGAATAAATCTGGATTAAATG
>CAVHIX010000050.1:944-11617 GCA_963636135.1 Anaerovoracaceae bacterium | reverse complement strand
CTAGAAATTGAAGGGCGGCTGAACGGAACTTTTAATTTATTCTGATTTTTCATTAAATTTCTCCGGATTCATAAAATTTTTTTAACGAAGGAACATCATCGCAAAGAACTTTTAATAATTCTTCTTTATTTCTAAATGAATTTTCTGTTTCTTCATTAAAAAAACAGATTGGTTTTAATTTTTGTAAAATATTTTCAATTCTTTCTGAAGAATATTCGGTATTTTTTAATTTTAGGATTTTTGCAAATTCAGTTTTTTCAGGCTTTTCTTCTGGGGACCAAAGCGGTTCAGTTTCCCGTTCGCCTTTTCTTTTTCCGATGATTTTAATGTCGATGTCTTTGTATGGTTCAAGCCCGCTGAATTTTATAATTTGTTCCGCTAAATCTTTAATTTTGATTTTTTCGCCCATATCCAAAAGATACGATTCGCCGTTTTTTCCCATTCCGCCAGTTTGCAAAACTAAAGAACACGCTTCAGGAATCGTCATAAAATATCGGCTCATATTTTCGGTTGTGACTGTTACCGGTCCGCCATTTTTAATCTGTTCCATAAAAAGGGGCAAAATTGAACCTCGCGAACCTAAAACATTTCCAAATCTGACGAACATAAATTTTTTATCATTTTGGGCTTTTTTTGCAAAATCGAGTAAAAGTTTTTCGCAATACATTTTAGAAACGCCGTAAACGCTCACAGGTTCAACCGCTTTATCTGTAGAAATTAAAACAAATCGTTGAACATTATTTTTTAACGCCGCATCCAAAAGATTTTTTGTGCCGAAAACATTGTTGTAAATCGCCGCCACAGGATTTTCTTCCATTAGGGGAACATGTTTATACGCCGCACAGTGAAAAATTACATCGCATCGGGTTTGTTTTATAATGTAATCCGTGTAAGAAGAATCAATCATATCCCCGATTATGGGAACAATGCTTGCTTTTTCGCCAACGCCTTCCTGTTGCAAAAGTTTGAGTTCGCGATTTATCTGATAAATTGAATTTTCGCCGTGACCAAAAAGATAAAGTCGTTCAGCGCCGCCTGATAAAAGTTGTCGTGCCAATTCTGAACCGATTGAACCGCCCGCCCCAGTGATTAAAACTCGTTTCCCGCGAAGGTAGGAAAGGCTTTCTCTTAAACTGATTGTAACTGGATTTCTGCCTAAAATGTCTAAAGGGTCAATTTCGCGGGTCTGAACAAGGTGTGCGCTTCCGTTTATAACTTGTGAAATCCCTGGAAGAATTTTTATGTGAACAAAACCGGCATTTTTTAAAACTTCGTAAATTTGTTTTATTCGTTCAACTGGTGCGGAAGGAATTGCAATCAGTGCTTCGTCGTTTCGGCTGCATCTCAAAAAAGAAGCAATATTTTCAATTGGTCCGATTACCGGAATGTCATCAATTTTTGTTCCAATTAAAGATTTGTCATCGTCTAAAAAAGCTGCAACTTTCCCGAAAACTTTTTTGCGTTTTATATCGTCTGCAATCGTTTGTCCGGCAAAACCAGAACCGATTATGTATAATTTTTTTTCTGAACTGTTCATTTTAGTTTAAAATAATATCACGAATCGAATAATATGTGAACATATAAAAATTGTCTAAACTGAAAGACAAAAAATTCCGAAAAAATAAAAAGAAAAGGTTTAAAATAGGATTTTAAAATGAAAAAAATTTTTATTGCTTTTTGTACTTTAATTTTCAATTTTGCAGTTTTTGCGGAAAGTCTTTCGTTTCAGATTTTTCAACATTCGAACGGAATAAAAGAAGTTTCTGAGCAGACTTACAGATTTGAAGATGAACTTTTAAATTATTTTTTTGAAAATGGAAAAATTATTTCAAATGAAAAATCGCTAGTTTCAGTTTCAAAAAATGCTGATTCAAAAGAAGTTATAAAAAGTATGAATAATGCAATAGAAGGTTCGCTCGACAATTTTTGTGAAATCCATTTGTATTTTGAAGATGCAAAAGAATCTCAAAAAGACGATTTAAATCTTTTAAAAGTTGTATGGAAAGTTTCTTCGGTAAAAAATCAAAAAAAATCTGAAGAAAATAAAATTATAGTAAAAAAACCTGGTAATGCAGATTCGGAAGGTTTTATAAAATCTGTAGCAGTTGAACTTGGTGCAGAACTTCAAAAATCTTTAAAATCAAAAGCATAGTGGGAAGGGGAATTGATATGAAGAAAAGATTTTGGTTTGTTTTAGCCTTAATTTTAAGTTGTTTTATGTTTATGTCTTTTAGTCCTTCGTTGGATGGAAGAGCGGTTGTTGCAAACGAAGGCGATTTGCCTCAGGGAATTTTTGCAAAAACTGTTGGCTATCTTCCAGGGGACAGTATTAGCGTTACAAATCTTGTTGACAAAACTACAGTTGACATTCTCGTAATCGGTGCCCTTGACCCTTCTGAAGGAGTTGCAATTCTTTTAACCCCGGAAGCTGCAAAATTACTTGGAATTTCAAAAGATTCAAATAATGTTGTAAAAATTACAAAAAGAACCGGTCAGTTAGATGAAGTCGTTTCTGGAACTGCGTTGATTGCAAATTCATCTAAAAATGAAGAAAATGATGCTTCAAAAGATGAACTTCCTCCGCCGGCTCAAACTGAAATTGAAAAATCTGTGGCTGTTAGCGAACCTTTTGTAGAAAAAAATGAAAATTCTGTAATTGAAAAATCTGATTCTGAAAATTTGGCTGAAAATCTTACTGAAAAAAAAGAAGAAATTGTAATTCCGCCTGCATTTGTTGAAAACGAAGACAAAACTGAAGAAACAGAAAATATTCAGGAAAAAATTGCGGTTGATGAACCTTTGTCAACTCCGATTGCAAAAGATGAAACTGAAAGTGTTCAGGTTGAAGAAAAATTAGAGCCTTTGGAAGTTTTGCCAGAAAAAGTTGAAGAACCAAAAGAAGATGTCAAAATTGAAGAAAAAATCGTAGAAGAAGTTGAAAATCCTGCTGAAGAAAAAATTGTTGAAGAGCCTGAAAAATCTGCTGAAGAAATTCCTTTAGTGGAAGAAAATTCAGTAGCTGAAGAACCGAAAATTGAATCTGTAGATTTTGAAAAAATTGTTGAAGAAGAAAAAAATCCTGATGAGCCTGAAAAAATTACTAACGAAATGGATTACGAAAATACTCATATTGATGTCGTAAAAACTGAAAAAGTTGACGAAGAACTTCCTCTTCCGCAGACAATTATAAAATCTGAACGAATTACTGCTGATGGCGAACTTTATGATCAAAAAACAGCGTCAATTGCTGAAAGTGGTGAAGAGCCTGTTTTGCCAGAACCGGAAGATGAAGAAGATTCTAAAAAAGTTACATATGAAGAGCCTGTCGCTGCGGAAAAAGTTTCCCCGGATAATATGAATCAGGTTTATCTTCAGGGCCCAGAAAAAAATGTTAGTGCCGCTCCGTATTCAGAAGAAGAAATGCCTAAAAATTACGATCAGTATCTTGAAAATCTTGAACGAGAATACGATGAAGAATATGCCGATGATTATCATTCGCCTTATGAAAATCCGGAAAATTCAAAATCTGTAACTGACGGCCCAACTACTGAAGTTCGAAAACCGGAACAGGTGCTTGATGATTTAGAAAGTGAGCCTGCAAAAGTTGAAGAAAAAGTTGAAAAAACTGAAACTGTCGCAGAAGAGCCAAAAGTTGAAGAGACTGAAGAACCTGCAGTTGAAGAAAATACTGAAAGCACTGAAAATGTAGCTGAAGTTTCTGTTGAAAAATCTGAATCTGTAGTTGAAGAAAAATCGGAAGAAAAAACTGAAGAAGATTCTGAAAGTTATGAAGCGATTGTTTTAGTTCCTGCAGAAAATAATCCGCCGGAAGAAACTAAGGAAGCTGAAACAAAAGAAGCTGAAGTAAAAGCTGAAGAAAATATTATAAAAGAAGAAATGGTTGAAGCGGATATAATAGCTCCGATTCCAATAGAAAAAAATGAATCTAAAGTTGAAGAAAAAACTGTAGTTGAAGTTGAAAAAGACGAAAAGCCGGCTGAAACTGAAGTAAAAGTTGAAGCTAAAAAAGAAGAGCCTAAAAAGGAAACGAAAAAAACTGAAACTAAAAAACAGAAAATTGATTTTTCAAAATATACAGTAGATTCGTTGAAAGATTTGCAGAGTGGAAAATATTACATTCAGATTGCAGTTCTTTCTGATGAAAATAACATTAAAACGATTTTTGATAAATATTTTGGAAAATATCCGATTGTTCTAGTTCCGTTAAAATCTGGGGCTGCAAAACAAGTATTAATTGGGCCTTTATCAGTCGATGAATACGGAACAGTTTTACAGCGATTCAAGAGTTACGGTTACAAAGATTGTTTCTTAAGAAAAATTAAATAAAATGAAAATTCCGGGTAAGTGCCCGGAATTTTTTTTGACTGTCATGCTGAATTTTAGTTCAGCATCTTAAATTATTTTGCGTTTGCGGTTGACGGATTTGAATCTGTTTTTGAAATCTCTTTTAATGTTGATTTTTCAAGGAGTTTTACACTTCCGTTTGAACCTGTCGCAATGATTAAATCGTTTGTGATTGTAACTGGTGTGCTGCTTTTGAGGGCAACTGGCGATTTTAATAAAAGATTTAAATTTTCATCGTATTTTGCTAAAACCCAATTTTTTCCGTCCTGGATTACACAGTAGAAATTGTTGTCTTCCTGGATTAAAACTGAATTTTCATTTACAATTTCATTACTTTCCTGGGAGATTTCCATTGTGTCCGGAGAAAGAAGAACTAATTTTACCGCACCGTTTCCGCTGTTTTCGCCACAAACTGCAATGTAATTTTCGCCTGCCTGGAACATTGTTCGGTTTCGGATGTAAGTTACTGGGGATTGTTTCATAATTTCACCAGTTTTTGAATTAATTTTAATCATTCCGGAAAGAAGTTCTTTTTCGTCTGTTAATTCAATTCCGTAAACTGCGTTAGAAAGGGCATCTTGCAATTCCTTGTTGATGACTTCCTGCATATCTTTTGCAATTTCTTTTCGTTCTTCCTGAGCTTCAGAAGTTTTTCGGTCTGCAATCTGCTGCTGAGTTTGAGCTGTATTCCGCGCTTCCTGGGCCTTTTCTTCCTGAGCTTTTTGAACTTCTTCCTGTTTTTGAACTTCTTCCTGTTTTTGTTCAGCGACTTCCTGTTTTTCTTTTGCGTCCTGAATATTTTCTTTTGTAGGTTCTTCTTTTGCCTTTTGTTCAGCCTGTTCAGCCTGTTTTTGAGCTTCAGAAGCTTCCTGTTTTAAGTTTTCAGTTTTTTTCTGTTCTTCTTTTGCTTTTTCAGTTTCTTTTACGGCTTGTTTTTGAGATTCCTGGGCCTTTTCCTGAGCTTTTTCGGCTTCTCGTTCCTTGATGTCGACCATATCTTTTCGGGAATCAACATTTTTGTCTTCATCATCTTGCATTCGTTTTACAACTTCTTTGTCGCTGATTACTGAAGTGTCGATTGCACCGATTCCGTTTTCCTGAACATCGAAAAGTGGAATTACGATTTGCGAAGAGCCTGCCCAATCTTTCCAATTGGTAGAAAGTCCGCAATTTTCTTTTGTAAGATTTTTTAAAACAATCGATTTGTATTTATTGCTGAATGCATCTAAATTTCCGCGGTAAACTGCGTTGTAAACTGTAACGAAAGTTGCAATCGTTTCGCTGTCTTTCTGGGAATATCCGTAAGCTGTTTCGAGGTAGGATGCGATAATTCTGCGCAAATTTGTAATGTGATCGACAGTGGCATTTTTTCCGATTATGATGATGTCGGCGTCGAGTTTTGATTTTTCGTTTGGATCAACTGCGTGAATTACGGCGTATCGGTTCTGGTCGCCTGCAGTTTGAAAATAATTTCTGTTATTTTTAATTGGTTCTGCTAAATCTGTACCAATTTTTTTAATCTGTTCGATTGTGTCGATTTTTGAATGTGGCCCTGAATAATTCTGGAAAACGATTTTATCAACTGAGCCGGCACTTTTCAATTCTTCTTCATCAACGCTGAGTGCAAAAATGCTTGAAAATGAAGTAATCAATAGAATAAATATGAACGAATTTAGTTTCTTCAAGATGAGCTCCTTAAATTCTAATTAAGAATTTGAAATCAGTATACAACTAAGTTTAAAAAAAAGCATTAAATATTTTGAAGAAAAGATTATCGGTTAAATTTTAAAGGACTTTAAATCTTATTTTAAATTTTTTTGAAAAAATCTTGATTTTATTACTAGTTTTTTGTATTCTTTATTTATGAATTCAAATGATAAAATTATTATTCGTGGTGCACGAGAACATAATTTAAAAAATATAGATATTGATATTCCTCGTAATAAATTAGTTGTAATTTCTGGCCTTTCTGGGAGTGGAAAAAGTTCGCTCGCATTTGATACTCTTTTTGCGGAAGGGCAGCGTCGCTATATGGAAAGCCTTTCTTCGTATGCGCGACAGTTTCTTGGTAGTATGGATAAGCCTGATGTTGATTTAATAGAAGGTTTGAGTCCTGCGATTTCGATTGAACAAAAATCTACGAATAAAAATCCGCGGTCAACAGTCGGAACTATTACAGAAATTTACGATTATTATAGATTGCTTTTTGCACGAACTGGGCACGCTCACTGTCCAAATTGTGGTCGGGAAATTCGGGAACAGGGCGTCGATCAGATTATAGATTCAATTTTGAGCTGGCAGGAAGGCACTAAAATTCAGATTTTGTCACCGGTAATCCGCGGAAAAAAAGGTGAACATCAAAAAATTATAGACGATGCTAAAAAATCCGGTTTTGTTCGCGCTAGAATCGATGGCGTTACAACAAGTTTGGATGAAAATATAAAACTCGATAAGCAGAAAAAACATACGATTGAATTAATTGTTGATAGAATTGTAATTTCTGCGGATTCTAGAAAGCGACTTGCTGATTCTGTGGAAACGGCCTTGAATGCGTCAAATGGAATAATAATCGTTTTAAAACGAAATGGCGACAAGGATGAAGAGATTTTTTTCAGTCAGAAAAACGCTTGTCCTGATTGTGGAATTTCTATCCCGGAACTTCAACCGCGGCTTTTTTCTTTTAATAATCCTTTTGGGGCGTGCCCGGAATGTACTGGTTTGGGGCAAAAAATGGAATGGGATTTTTCAAAAATCATTCCTGATAAAAATTTGAGTTTTAATGAAGGGGGAATTGCGTTTTACAATCCTTCTTCGAGCTGGAATCATGCACTTTTTTCTGCGGTTGCTGAATCTTCTGGGTTTTCGCTTGATACGCCTTTAAATAATTTAACGGAAAATCAGTATTCGTATCTTATTAATGGCGATGAATCAAAAAATCTGCACTGGATTTACGAAAAACAAAGCGGCGAAGGGTATAGCGAATATAATCGACCGTGGACTGGGCTTTTAAACGATATGAAACGGCGTCATGCTGAAGCGTGGGGCGAAAATCAGCGCATCAAAATGGAAGAAAAATTTATGTCCGTTTCTGATTGTAAAAGTTGTCATGGACTTCGTTTGCGAAAAGAAGCGTTGGGCGTTACGGTCGGCGGAAAAAATATTATGGAACTATCGGCCCTTTCCGTGGAAGAATCTATAAATTTCTTTCAGAATTTAAAACTTTCTGATTCGGAATTAAAAATTGCATCTCAGCTTTTAAAAGAAATTAATTCCCGTTTAAAATTTTTGAAAAATGTCGGCCTTGATTATTTGACTTTAGATCGTCCGGCGGAAACTTTGTCTGGTGGGGAAGCACAGCGAATCAGGCTTGCAACTCAAATCGGGTCAAGTTTAACGGGTGTTATGTACATTTTGGATGAGCCTTCAATCGGTCTGCATCAGCGGGATAATCAGCGTTTAATCGACACTCTTACATATTTACGCGACCAGGGAAATACGGTAATCGTTGTTGAACACGACGAACAAACTCTTCGAACGGCGGATTTTTTGATTGATATTGGGCCGGGGGCGGGCATTCACGGTGGAAAAGTAATCGCTTCTGGAACGCCAGAACAAGTTATGCAGGTGAAAGAGAGCCTTACCGGTCAGTATCTTGCGGGCACTTTAAATATGAAAATTCCAACTGAACGCAGAAAAGGAAACGGAAATTTTATAAATCTTTCTGGGGTAACGGAACATAATTTAAAAGATGTTTCAGTTTCAATCCCGCTTGGAACTTTTACTTGTATTACCGGCGTTTCAGGGTCTGGAAAATCAACTTTGATGAGCGATGTGCTTTTCCCGCTTGCTTCGAATAAAATTATGAAATCAAATCTGCCGGTTGGAAAATATAAATCGATTGAAGGCCTTGAAAATATCGACAAAGTCATAAATATCGATCAAAGCCCGATTGGAAGAACGCCTCGAAGTAATCCTGCAACTTATGTTGGAGTTTTTGACGCAATTCGTGATTTATTTTCAAGTTTGCCGGAAGCAAAAGCTCGCGGTTATTCAAAAGGAAGATTCAGTTTTAATGTGAAAGGCGGTCGTTGTGAAAATTGTCAGGGGAGTGGCACGATTACGATTGAAATGAATTTTCTGCCAGATGTTTTTATTCAGTGCGATGTTTGTAACGGAAAGAGATTTAACCGCGAAACTCTGGAGGTTTTGTACAAAGGTAAAAATATTAACGATGTTTTGAATATGTCGATTGAAGAAGCGTGCGATTTTTTTGCAGGAATTCCGCATATTTCGCGAAAATTGGAAACTTTAAAATCTGTAGGGCTCGGCTATATTCAGCTTGGGCAAAATGCTCTTACTCTTTCTGGGGGAGAAGCGCAGCGCGTAAAACTTGCAAACGAATTGGCCCGCGTTTCAACTGGAAAAACTCTTTACATTATGGATGAGCCGACAACTGGTCTTCATTTTGCGGATGTAAAAATGCTTATGGAAGTAATTTCGCGTCTTGTAAATCAGGGAAATACAGTTTTGATGATTGAACACAATTTGGATGTAATTTGTCAGGCTGATTATATAATCGATATTGGGCCGGAAGGCGGATTTAGGGGAGGAAATATTATTGCAACAGGAACGCCAGAAGAAGTTTCGAAAGTCAGTGAATCTTATACCGGTCAATTTATAAAAGAAATGCTTAATCGCTAATGATTTTTTTTAATAAATTCGCTAAAATTAAAGTTCATTTTGATGGAAAAAAAGTCGTTTTTTAAAAAAGTAATATTTTTTCTCATTCTGATTTTAAACGGTTCGTTTTTAATTTCTCAAACGGAAAATCGAACTGTAATTACGATAGAAAACGCAAATTCGACTCGCTACGAAAAAGAAAAAGATACTGGAAACGACTGCATTATTCTTTCCGGGAATGTAAAACTTTCTGTAGAAAAAGATTCGAATAAAAATGTAATCAGCGCAGATTCTATAAAATTCGATAGAACTACCGATATGCTTTACGCGGAAGGAAATGTTTCTCTTGAACAGACGACTCAAACTTCTGGTTCGCAAACGGTTACGGCTTCTTCCTTGATGTTTAATGCTTCAACTTTGGAAGGCGTTTTTGATAATGGCCGAGTCGTCCAAACTCAGTCTGATGCAATTAATCTTCCGAGTGGTTCAACTTTAATCGTTGCCAGCGATATTTTTGGCCGTTCGCAGTCGAATACAATCGCTTTTAAAGATGGCGTTTTAACTTTCTGTAATGATAAAAATCCGCACTGGAAAATTAAAGCGTCAAAAATCTGGCTTTTGCCTGGCGGGGAATTTTCATTTTTTAATGCGCTTTTGTTCGTTGGACCGGTTCCTGTAATTTATTTGCCGGCGTTTTATTATCCAAAAGATGAACTGATTTTTAATCCGGTTTTTGGTATCGACAGAAGATTAGGATATTTTATTCAGACTACAACTTATCTATATGGAAGAAAACCTCTTAATACTTCAAGTTCGAGTTCTAGTTCGTCAAGTGACAGTGACGGAACGGAAAAATTAAAGGCCTTGTTCAACTTTATTAGGCCTTCAACTTTAAAAGATCAGAAACTCGAAGGGCTTGTTTTGCATAATTTGGACACGAATTACACTGGAAACACAACGAATTATTTAAAACTTTTGGGCGATTATTATTCAAATCTTGGATGGTTTGTCGGTGTTGATGGCGTTTTTAAGCCTAAAAAAGTTTTTTCGAGCGTTGAAGTTTCAACAAAATTAGGATTTACAGATACAGTTTTTAAAAACGGAACAACTTATTCGCCGTTTAGCCCGGGCACTGGAACAAAATATTATGATACTTCAAACTTTCTGGGATTGAAATTGCCGTTTAGATATTCTGCGGGGGTAAAACTTTCAATGTCGCAGCCATTTTCCCTTAGTTTGAATTTTCCGATTTATTCTGACCCGTATTTTAATGACGATATTTCTCAGCGAAATGAAACAATGGACTGGATCGGATTTTTAACAAGTTCCGCAAATCAGAGTACGGAAGACCGAACGATTACAGAAATTTCGTCTTTCAACTGGAATTTAAATGGGTCTTATACAGTTCCGCTTCCTTCTGTGATAAAACCGTATATCGATTCGTTTTCGTTGACTTTTAGTTCGTCGGTTGCGTTTTCAACTTATTCGACACAGGAATGGGATTCTTCAGATATAAAAACTGCCGATCTTTCTGCATGGAAATCTTATTCGCCAAACAGAAAATTTTATTATCCTTCGCAGATTACACCGGTTAATGCTTCGGCTTCTGTTTCAGGAACGATTTTTTC
>CAVHIX010000050.1:0-934 GCA_963636135.1 Anaerovoracaceae bacterium | reverse complement strand
ATTTTCGACGGCTTTAAATTTACCGGAAGATTTTAAAACTGAAAAACAAAAACAAGAAGAAATCGAGAAAAAAAATAAAGATGAACAAAGTTCTGAACAAAAAGATGAAAAGAGTGAAACTCCAAAAGAAGAAGTTGTAACTGAAATTTTTACAAAAGATGATTTACCGAATTTAAAAGTGAGCAAAACTTCGGCAAAAACAATCAGCGATGTTACTTTTTCGTCAAAATATTCAATTAAACCATCTTTTACATCTCAGTTTTCATATTCAACGGCAAATTTACAATCTTCTGACGATTTTGAATGGAAAAAAATTCGTGCGTCAAGCTATACTTTAAAAGTTCCGGTTTCATTGAATAATAGTTTTACTTATGGCGGAAATTTTTTAACGCTTTCGAATAATTTTACTTTCAATCCAATCTGGCAGGAGCACCCTTACATTTCTGATGATGAAAAAATCGGTTATAAAAAATCTGAGGCCGATTCCTTGAAAAAAACTGACTATTCTGCTGAAAAAAAAGATTTGACCACAACGAACAGCATTTCGTTCAAACCGTTTTATTACATTGATAGCATTAAAGATATTGGAATCACATACAGAAATGTTGTAAAAATGGTTCGCACAAATTTTATTGGGGACGCTGAAAATCCGCAGTGGGAATATTTAACAACTGACTGGTCTGACGCTGATTCGATTACAACTCATTCGCTTGATTTTACGCTTGCATTCAATCAGATGGACGGAAAATTTTCTCAAAATCTTACTTTGACAACGACGCTAAAACCTCAGGCAGAAAATTATTATGGAAATTTAAAATTTGTTTTCCCGTATACTTCGTGCCAATTTGAAACTGGTATAAAACGAAAAAGTACAACTGACGACACATGGGTAAAACAGCCTTTCAAGCAGAATTTAACTTTTTCTTTTTTTAAT
>CAVHIX010000049.1:0-11769 GCA_963636135.1 Anaerovoracaceae bacterium | reverse complement strand
AATATATTTTCTCGCTCTTTCTCTTCAAGAACATTTTCGATATATTTTTTTGTTTCTTCAGCTTGTGGAATTACAATTTTATCAAGGGCATTTACACGACGCTGAGTTCGTTTTACTTCTTCTGCCAGGCGCCAAACAATCGTACGAATACTTGCCATTTGCGTCATAAGCGACAAAAGATTGAAAAACTTTTCAATTACATTATCGACAGTTGCGTAAGTTCCGTTTACAGAATAAAAAAGTTCCCGCTTTGGAAGAGTTACATCGAGGGAAGAAAAGGTCATTCCACCAATTACAATCTGTTTTTCTTGCATTCCAAATTCGTAATGAACAGAATGGCTTATTCTTCGGATTTGATCGGAACCAGTTGCCATAAGCATTTGTTTAAACGCCGGATAAGCAACTTTTGTGGCCCGGTCAATTTCGTCTTCAAGAAGTTTAACTTTTTCTACAAGATGCATTAATTCCTGAACGAGCAATTCCCTTTTTTGTTCGAGCAAATCATAACCGTTCTTGGAAATTGAAAGTTGTTCTTTCATTGAGAGAAGATTTGATTTTGTTGGAGCAATATTTAATTTTGCCATTTTTTATTTTAATCAGCCTCTTTTTTTACAGGAAGATATTTTTCAATCAACTCATCTGTAATTCTGTATAATTCTTCTTTTGGAAGTTCAGAAAGAACATCCCAACCGATTTCAAGCGTTCGTTCAATTGTTCGGTTTTCGTATTCGCCCTGCGTGAAAAATTCATTTTCAAGACGATTTCCGAATTTCAAATATTTTTTATCAATTGGAGAAAGTTCTTCTTCACCGATAATTGACGCAAGATTTCTGATTGATTTAACTTTTGAATATGCGGCAAAAAGCTGACTTGAAACGCTAGCATGATCTTCGCGGGTCATTTCTTTTCCGATACCGTCTTTCATCAAACGACTAAGACTCGGGAGCCCTGAAACCGGCGGATAAATTCCTTTTTGCGACATTTCACGGTCAAGAACGATTTGCCCTTCTGTAATGTAACCGGTAAGGTCAGGAATCGGGTGGCTAATATCATCGTTCGGCATAGTCAAAATCGGAATCTGTGTAATTGAACCAGGGGAAGTTTTAATTTTTCCAGCGCGTTCATAAAGTTCAGCCAAATCGGAATACAAATATCCAGGGTACCCTTTTCGACCCGGAACTTCACCACGAGTTGTAGAAATTTCACGCAACGCTTCACAATAGTTTGTCATATCTGTCATTACAACAAGAACATGCATTCCTTTTTCGTATGCCAAATATTCAGCAGCAGTTAAAGCACAACGAGGAGTAATAATTCGTTCAATTGAAGGAGCGTCTGCCAAAGACTGAAACATTACAACTTTCGACAAAACGCCAGATTCCTCAAATGTATTACGGAAGAACTGAGCAACATCGTATTTAATCCCCATTCCAGCAAAAACCATTACAAACTGATCATCACTATTTCTTAATCGAGCCTGACGAATGATTTGAGCGGCAAGTTTATTGTGTGGTAAACCGTTTCCCGAAAAAATTGGAAGTTTCTGACCACGAACTAACGAGTTCATTCCATCGATTGAAGAAATTCCTGTCTGAATAAAATCTCGAGGATAATCACGAGAATATGGATTTATTGGATTTCCGTTTACATTTAAAAATTTTGAAGAAACGATTTCCGGGTAACCGTCGATTGGTTTTCCAAGTCCGTTAAAAACTCGACCTAAAAGGCCTTCCCCAACGCGAAGTTCAAGCGGTTTTTCAAGAAATTCAAATGAAGATTCGTTAATGTCGATTCCTGTTGTATCCCCAAAAATCTGAACAATTGCACAAGTATCAGAAACATCAATTACTCGACCTGCGCGTTTTTCACCATTTTTGTCACGAATATAAACAGTTTCACCATAAAAAACCTTTTCTGTTCTTTGAACAATAACGATTGGACCATCTACAGATTGTACGCCTCTATATTCAATACCTTTCATAAAAAACCCTATATACTTTTTGTATAAATTGCTTCAAGTTCTTTAAATTGTTCATCTAAATGGAGCTGAACTTGCTGAACTTTATCCAATTCTGAATTTTCGTAATCATATTTAATACGAACGATTTCATCAGAAACTTTTAATTCCAAAACTTTTGCAAGCGGACAACTTTTTGAAAGTAACGCAGCTGCACGCTTGTAGAATTTTATAATATAATCAAGAATTAAAATCTGCTTTTCGATTGAACAGTACATATCGACTTTATCAAACGAATTCTGCTGTAAAAATCCGTTTTTAAGCATTTCTGCAACTTTTAAAATCAATCTGTCTGAATCAGGAAGAGCATCTGGCCCGATTAAGCGAACAATTTGCTGCAATCGCTGTTCCTTTTTAAGAATATCAAGCGAAGTTTGCCTTAAAGTTGCCCAAAGAGAATTTGTTTTTTCCCACCAGTCTTTAACTTCATCCGCATATTCAGAATAAGAATCAATCCAACTGATTGCAGGATAATGTCGAGAGTTTGCAAGTTCCCTATCAAGCGCCCAGAAACAACGAATAAATCGTTTTGTATGCTGAGTAACTGGTTCAGAAAAGTCACCACCTGGAGGCGAAACCGCTCCAATAATTGAAACAGAGCCTTCAAGCTGATTTAAATTCTTTGTTCGGCCCGAGCGTTCATAGAAAGCTGCAAGTCGAGTTGGTAAATATGCAGGAAATCCTTCTTCCGCTGGCATTTCTTCCATACGACCGGAAAGTTCACGCAACGCTTCTGCCCAACGGCTAGTCGAATCCGCCATAATTGCAACATTCATTCCCATATCGCGGTAATATTCAGCCAGAGTAATTCCTGAATAAAGCGAAACTTCACGAGCGGCAACCGGCATATTTGAAGTATTTGCAATTAAAATTGTTCGTTCCATGATTGAACGGCCTGTTCGAGGGTCAATCAATTCCGGAAATTCTGTTAAAACTTCTGTCATTTCGTTTCCGCGTTCACCACAACCGATGTAAACGATTAAATCCGCATCACACCATTTTGCGATTGAATGCTGAGTCATTGTTTTTCCAGTTCCGAATCCTCCAGGAATTGCAGCCGTCCCCCCTTTTGAAAGCGGAAAGAAAACATCGATTACACGAAGTCCTGTTACAAGCGGTTCACTTGCAGCAAGTTTTTGAGTGTACGGACGCGGTTTTCTAACTGGCCAATACTGCGAAAGTTTGATTTCTTCATCGAGTTCAGTTGTGGCAATCACTTCATCAATTGTGTAGTCGCCTTCGCCTTTAAAAGATTTTAAAACTCGACCACGAACATAAGGCGGAACCATAATCGAATGAACGATAGAAGGAGTTTCCTGAACGAATCCTAAAACCATTCCCGGGGAAATCGGCTCGCCTTCTTTTACTGCAAAAGTATTTTTAGTATTTACAGTAAAATGCCATTTTTTTTGTATATCTAAAGGTTCAGTTCTAACTCCAGGGAGCAAGAAAGCACCAGATTGTTCCGAAAGTTTTGAAAGCGGACGCTGAATTCCATCATAAATTGAACCAACCAAACCTGGCCCCAATTTTAACGAAAGCGGGCGTTCCGTACTAACGATTTTTTCACCAACTGCCATTCCAGTTACATCTTCATAAACCTGAACAGTTGATTTTCCTTTATTTTGACGAATTATTTCACCAATTAAACGCTTTTCGCCAACATCTACCAAATCGTAAAGGCCAGCACCGTCTAATCCTTCTGCATAAATAATCGGTCCGGTAACACGGGTAATTTTTCCTTCAATCATTATTTAAAAATCCTCCCGTCAAATAAAGCATTAAAAAGTTCTTCGCGGTAATCATTTTCAATTTGGCCAAAGATTTCTGGAAGCGTCATTCTAAAACGAATAGTTTTGTCCTGAGTTTCCAAAATAATGCCTTCCTTAAAAGTTAAACCTAAAAGTTCTTCTTCAATAATTTTATTAAATTCTGTTTTTTCGACTTTTACAAGATTTTCGCCGAATATCTTTCTTAATTTTTGTTCTGAAAGATTTAAATCAAATCCGTAAACAAAAGCACACACTTTTTGCGATTTAATTTTTTCTAATTCTGATTTAGATTTATTAATCACAAGATCAATGCGATTTTCTAAAGACATAGAATTTAAAAATTCATTTATATTTTTAGAAAATGAGTTTTGTATAAACGACACAAGAAATCGTTGTTTTTCAAGCGGAAAAGAATTTTCTGTATCAGCTTTGAACGATTCAAGTTTCTTTTGATAAAACGCTGATTTTTCTTTTTTTGCCGATTCAACCTTATCTTTTACTGAATCAATAATTTTTTTACATTCTTCTTCAGTCTTTTTTAAGATTTTTTCAGCCTTTTTTCTTGCATCAGATTCTATTTCTTTATCTAATATTTCTGTAGAACGTAATTCTTCCATATACTTTCCATTGGAATTAATTTAAATTTGAACACCTATAGCTTCTCGGATTGAATCAGTGAGCGTTTTTTTGCCGTTTAACTTTCCATCCAATCCAGGAATTTCTACAATTAGAGGATATTCGCCTTTTTTTTGCCATTCCATTTCTTCATTTTCAATCAACGAAGCACAAGTTTCGGTTAAAATCAAAACTTTTGGAATTTCATCGATTGGTGTAGAAACTTCAGTTTTTTGACCAGTAACACGATTAAAAGCCTCTAAAACTTCTTCGCGTGTATAACAAACTTTGCCTTCAACTCCGGTAAGTTTAAAAGCTAAAACGAGTTCCCGGTCACCAATTATATAAATTTTCAAAGTAAAACCTTACATTACAATGATTAAAAGACCTACCAAAAAGCCCCACAAACAAATACCTTCTGCCAATCCAACAAAAGGAAGAGCCTTTCCAGAAACTTCAGGATTTTCAGCTAATGCACCCATAGCAGCAGAACCGATTTTTCCAACGGCAAGGCCACCACCAATACAAGCAAATCCTACAGCTAAAGCGGCAGCAATGTATTTTACAGCTGAACCACTAGACTGACTAGTTTCTTCTACAACTGCAGTTTCTTCTGTTACATTAGAAGATTCCTGAGCGAATACTGTTGTTACAGACAAACAAAACAAGATTGAAATGAGTGCAAAAATTTTCTTATTCATTTTTAAGCCCCTATAAATTTATTTATTTCCATAATGAAAAACGAGCGGAGAAAATTCTGAGCCAGTTTCATTAAAGAATTTACCAAAGAATTCGTAGTACTGTAATCTGACAACCTGAATTGCAACAATCATTCCTTCAAGAACGATTACAATCGCGTTACCGACAATCAGTACTAAAACACCCGCGATTCCGCCACACATTCCAGTCATAAAATTGATTATAAATCCTAAAACTGCATGCGAAATTGCAAATGCACCAACACGCAAGAAACTTACGCTATTTGAAAGATAATTTGAAATTACTTCTATTAATTCTACAACGCCGGAAATCACCATTGCACCAAATCCGTTTTCCAAAACTTTTTCGTGTGCAATTAATCGTTCAAACGGTTCCCCAAACGCTGCAAAAAACAATGTGATTCCGATTACAATCCAGTCGTAAATATGCGGAGTCTGTCCAAAGAAAGCCAGGCGAACTGCAAAACAAACTACATACCAGAAAAATAAAGCGCCAGCCAATCCTGATTTTCCAAAAAGAGCCTCGCCCCATTTTTTAAGCATAAATTTATTTACAATATTAATTATTAATCCGATTGTATTAATTAAAAATCCAACGGCAACCGCAACCCCAAAAACCATAAACATCACTTTTATAGAATTCGGGTCAGAAGAAGGCATTAATTTCACGATTGGCGCGTGAGGATTACCAAAAAGGCCCGTTACCCAAAGTGAAAATGGCTCTAAAACAGTTTCAGTTGCAAAAAATTCGCCCGTTATAAGCCCCATTATTGAACTTGTAATTCCGATTGCCATAAAAATTGGCGCAAATTTGTTCCAGCCGGAAACTTTAATCACATTTAATCGCATTAAAATTCCTGCAAGAAGGAAAACTAAGCCCTGCCCAAAATCGCCGAACATCATTCCGAACAAAATAGTAAAAAAGATTGCAACAAATGGAGTCGGGTCAATTGTTCCATAAATTGGAGAGCCGTAACTAAAAATCATTCTTTCAAAAGCAGTTACGAATTTTCCGTGTTTTAATTTTACTGGAACCTGTTCTTTTCCCTGAACTACAGAAAGAATTTCATCTGGTTTATATTCGCGAATTGCGATTCGACCTTCCGTAAGTTCATCAAGTTCTTTCATAAAACTTTTGCTCATTTCAGCCGGAATCCAACCAGAAATTCGGTAAACCATCGAAGTCGATTCAAGATTCTTTTTAATGTTCTGAATTTGAACTTCAACAAACAAAACTTTTATCAGGCGAATTATGCTTTCTTTATGAGTGATTGAAAAATTTTCTTTTTCTTCGTTTAATTTTTTTAATTCATTTTCTGATTCAAAAGCTTTTTCTTTTAAACCAAGCAAGGCATCTTCCGGAATTCCTTTAAAATCTTTTGGAATTTCCATTGGAACAAAGCCGACATTTTTTAATTCAGTTTCGAGTGCAAATCGGCCTTTTTTAGAACTTGCAGCCAAAATTCTAGAATTATCAGATCCAAGACTTACGATTACAGCCTGATTTCCAAGAGATTCTTTTAATTCTTCGATTTTTGAAGATTCAACGCGACCAATATAAAGCGACAAAAACGAAAGAGATTCCAATTCGCTAAAAGAAACTTTTAAATTTGAAAACGCACAAGCTTCTTTATAAGTTTCCGAAACTTTCTGACAATTTTCAGTTTGTGCCTGATATCGTTCTTTTAAATCACTAATATTATTTAAAATTTTTATAGCTTCTTCTTTATCGCTTTCAGTCGCACCACCGCAAGTTAAATTCTGTTCTTCCAAATCTGGAATATTTAAAAATGTACGAACAGCCTGCATTTTTTCGTAAAGATCTAGCTCAAGATTTTCAGTTTCAGACGGCTGTTTTCCTTCTGAAGAATTTTTATTTTTAATTTGAAAATTGCCGTGCTGGCCAAGATATTCAATAACTTTTGAAATATCCTGATTTAGCGTCATAAGTTCAATTAAACGCATTTCTGTTGTTCTTATCATTCTTATTCCTTATCTAAATACATAGACTCATTTATTTCAGCACCAAGTCTGATTTTTTCAACGCTTGCTCGGATTACATTTACTTCCTGCAATTTTAAAAAGAAGAACATAAACAACGGAAGTTCTGTAAGCGGCGCTTTATGAAACATTGAAAAAGTTTTTTTACTCTGCGCACTTCTAATTTTACTTTCAATCCAAAGAGGGTCGATTTTCCAAACTGAACCTTCTTCGTGCGGATTCAAATATTTTACAAATTTTGTATCTTTCCATTCATCAAACGAATCGATTGGTTTTTCAATTATACTCAACGCATCTTTACAAATTGGGTCGCTTTTATCAGCCGATTCTGTTACAAACAAAAGATTATTTTCAATCTGTGCCGGCGTCATATTGTAGTAAACTTTTAGGCGCAAAACCCACATAAAATTTTTAAGCGAATAATAATCGATAAAACAACTTTTTAATTCCTGTCTGATTGAAAGAGGGACCTTATTTATCGCTTTCCAAAATTCTTTAGTCTGAATTAAATCGATTTTAAAATCCAATTGCTGAATTTCATTTAATTCCGGAACTTTATTAATCCAATCAAACGGCGAATTTTGCGTAATCTCCTTTAGCGAAGGCCATTTTGTATAATCAAAAAGTTCATATTTTCCAAGCCGAACCGGATGCGGATAATTTTCTTCACCCAAACTCAACGCAGAAATAATTGCCTTTAAATTATCCAAATCGTATTGCTGCAAAAGAACGACTAAATATTTTGGTGGTTTATTATAACATTCAATAAGAGAAATAAATTGATCTACAAAACGCTGCATCGCATCTTTTTCAATCTGAGTTGCAAGAAGCGCTTCCGGAATCGACGGAACTGGAGTTTTAAAAACTAACTGCCAAATTTCTTCTAGATTTTTTGCGTTATACAAAACTGAAGCATTTTTACCTAGAAAAGATTTACTGAGCATTCCACAACATTTTGCATAAACGTAAGAAGAAGCACAACCTTTATCCATAGTTTATTTCTCCAAAATGTTTTTCAATAACGCCGAAAAAGCTTCTTTATTTTGATTTGTTTCTTCGATTGATTTTTTGTAACTATCTAATTGATTTTTTGCCTGTTCTTTGACAAAAGCAACTTGGCTATTATAGTCGCTTTCGAGTTGCTGAATAAGATTTTCGTATTCAGAATTGAAAAGTGAATCGGCTTTTGCGCGTGCGGCAGCAATTTTTTCATTTGATTCACTTTGAGCACTTTTTACAAGATCGTTAGCTTTTTGTTCAACTTCTATTAAATGTGAAATTACATTTACTTCTGACTGAGCCATTTTGACCACTCCATTTTCTAAAAGTTTAACATTATTGATTCTCTCGTTCACGCACGATATTCAAAACTTCATCTTTAGTTTGCGCCACTAAAAGATTGTTGTAAAATTCGTCTGATTTGAAATCGTACTCACAATCCATAAAAAACTGCAAACTTTCATCAGTAAATTTTACATCATGAAGCAAGATTACCACTACATGAACTAAATTATCCTCATCATAAGTATTTTCTAAATCGTAATCAATTCCATTTCTGCTAAATCCCAAAACGCAAAGATTTTTTTTAAGATTTTTTACAGCAGCATGAGTGACTGCAATTCCTTTTTTTATGCAAGAATTTGTTTGTTCTTCCCTTTCTAGTAAAGAATTTAAAATCTCTTTTCGGTTTAGCGTTGAATCCTGATGCACAAAAACTTCTGTTAGTTCTGCAAAAAGCTCATCTTTTTCTGTGCTCTCGAGATTCAAAATAATATTTTCTGTTTTTAATAAACTACTTAACGCCATTATTCAGCCACAGGTGCTTCCGGAGCTGTAACTTCTGAAGCGCTTTCTGTTACATTCTGAGTTGTTGTTGTAGAATCATTAATTAACTGTTCTGCACCAGGAAGTTTTTCTGCTTTTGAAATGAATGCAAGTGCGAATGCCAAAAGAAAGAACAAAACTACCAGAACTTTAGTTGCTTTAGAAAGAACGGTTGCCGAATGTGAACCGAATGCCTGAGTTCCGCGTCCACCAAACATTCCACCCATACCATTTTGTCCATCATCCTGGGCAAGTACAAGAAGAATCAAAAGTACGCAAACTACTACAAATGCAACTGTAAGAAGAATATTAACCATAATAACTCCAATTTAGGCCGATGCCATTTACTCGTATATTTAAAGTATATTAATAGAAAAAATAAAAACTTTCAACATTAAACTAGATTGATAGATTTAAAAAAAATAAAAAATTATATTTGCCCCCCCTAAATTCCCGGAAAAAATAAAAAATTATATCGACTTTTTTACTATTAAATTCTATATTTAAAAATAGATTTGAAAAATTTCTGCCGCTTTTAGTAATAAGGAAGGATTTTAATGAGCAATAAAAGCAAAAAAAACGACAAAAACGAAAATGACAACGACCCATACGATTTTTTTAAATTCGAAGGGCCAACAGATAATAATCCCAAAAAAAATAACAACAATGGCAAAAAAGGTTTCCCGCTATTCGGAATAATGCTTGTTGTGCTTTCGCTTTTAATTTTAGCCGAAACGCTTTTTATGCAAAAACACGACGAATATATTCCGTACTCGCAATTCACATCTTATATAGAAGAAAATAAAATTGTTTCTGTAGAAATTTCGGACAATGTTTTTATTGGGTATGGCCCGGAAACTTCAGTTCAAACAGAAAATAAAGGAAGGGGCCTTTTACTATTCCAAAAGGAAGAGCCTTCAAATCGTAAGGTTTATAAAACAAACGCCGTTTTAATGGAAAAATTTATAAATCTTTTGGACACAAAAGGAATTGAATACAAATTCGTTCCAAAAAGCAATAACTGGCTTTTCCAGATTTTTATAAATATTCTTCCATTTTTAATTATTCTTGCAATTTACTTCTTTATGATGAAAAAAATCAGTGGTGGAGCTGGCGGTGTTGGAAGCATTTTTGGAGCCGGTTCTTCACGCGCAAAAACTGTTGACGAAGGCAAAGTAAAAACAAGATTTCAGGATGTTGCCGGCGTTGACGATGCAAAAGAAGAATTAGTCGAAGTAGTAGATTTTCTAAAATCGCCAAAAAAATACACTGACATTGGTGGAAAAATTCCTAAGGGCGTTTTGCTTGTAGGCCCTCCTGGAACTGGTAAAACTTTACTTGCCCGAGCAGTTGCAGGCGAAGCCGGAGTTCCGTTCTTTAGAATTTCTGGTTCTGACTTTGTAGAAATGTTCGTTGGTGTTGGTGCTAGCCGAGTTCGAGATTTATTCAAACAGGCACGCGAAAAAGCACCTTGTATCATTTTTATTGATGAAATTGACGCAATCGGAAAAAGTCGTGTAAACACAATGGGCGGAAACGACGAACGAGAACAGACATTAAATCAGCTTTTAGTTGAAATGGACGGTTTTGACAACGAAAAGGGCCTTATAATTCTTGCAGCAACGAACCGCGCAGACATTCTTGACCCAGCACTTTTGCGCCCAGGCCGATTTGACAGACAAGTTCCTGTTGAACGCCCGGATGTTAAAGGCCGCGAAGAAATTTTAAAAATCCACGCAAAATCTGTAAAACTTGAAGATGATGTTGATTTTAATTCAATTGCACATGGAACAAGTGGTTTTGCTGGTGCGGATTTGGCAAATGTTGTAAATGAAGCTGCCCTTTTAGCCGTTAGAAATGGACGCAAAAAAGTTTCAATGGTTGATTTTAACGACGCAATCGATAAAGTCAGCATCGGGCTAAAAAAGAAAACAAAACCTGAAAACGAAAAAGAACGACATCTTGTGGCATTCCACGAAGCAGGACACGCTTTAGTTGGGGCATTTACGCCAGGATATCCGCCGGTAAACAAAATTACAGTCGTTCCGCGCTCTCATGGGGTTGGCGGTTTTACTCAGTACCGAGAAGAAGAAGAAAAGAATTTCAGGACAAAAACTGATATTTTAAACGAAATCGACAGTTGTTTGGGTGGTCGAGCCGCTGAACAAATTATTCTTGGAGAAATTTCTACAGGAGCCGCAAACGACATTGCACGCGCAACAGATTTGTTAAAGAGCATGATTGTAGACCTTGGAATGAGCGACAAATTCAAAAATATGACACTTGGTCGCGGAGTTTTAGGAAATCGTGGTGGCGAGCCGAACATTATTCGTGAATTCAGTGAAGAAACACAAAAATACATCGATGAAGAAATTGCCCGCATAATGGACGAACGATACAATCATGTTTTGGCCCTTTTAGGCGAACACAAAGACTTGCTTGAATACATTGGAAAACGCCTTTTAGAAATCGAAACTATGACTGGCAAAGAATTCTACGAAATTGTAAAAAATGAAGAACGATGTAAAATTCTTTTGGAAGATTTGTCTAAAAAAGAAGAATCTGAATCTTCAGCCGCTGTAGAAAATTCTACAGAAGAAATAAAAACTGAAGAAAAAGAAACAGAAGTTAAAACTGAAAATCAGACTGAAGTTCAGGTTGAAAATCAGGTTACAGAAGAACAAACAGAAAATTCTAGCACGGAACAAAAATAAATGCGCAGAAAAGACAGAGAAGTTACGGATTTTAACAAAATTATTTCAATTATTCAAAAATCTGAAATTTTACGATTGGGGCTTTTTGACGAAAATGGCGTTTACAT
>CAVHIX010000048.1:2888-11858 GCA_963636135.1 Anaerovoracaceae bacterium | reverse complement strand
AGTCTAATCCGGCTGTTGCAATAGTTGCAGGTTTTAATGCAAAAGGTGCAGTGCTTGGTCTTGGTTTACAAAAATCTAGTTCTACTTTAATGTGGGCAAGTGGTAAAACTGTCTATACCACAAGTTTTACAGACATAATTGGTACAACGACTAGTGGCGATATGGACGGAAGTGATAACTGGAATGTAATCTGTTCTGTAGATGCTAAAGACACAAAAAACGCTGCAACAAATTACCCTGCATTCAACTTTGCTAATACTTACGGTACAAGTCAGGGGTATACAGGCGACCTTGCAACAGGCTGGTACATTCCGTCAATTTCAGAACTGTACGAGATTTACAAGAATAAAACAACCTTGCAGACAAGTTTGGATAAAGTAAGTGGCTTTACTATTGGTACAGACTATTATTGGAGCAGTTCGCAGAGTTCTTACGCCAATTATTCCGCGTACAAGTTGAGTTTCTCCGATGGCTACGCCTACTACTACTACAACAAGGACTACGACGCTAAGGTGTTAGTACTTCGGGCTTTTTAAGTAGTTACTTACCGAATTTTGTTCCAAAACTCGCTTTATAATCGCCTGCCTTTTGCTTTGAGGGGTGGGTGTTTTTTTCAGCATCCCCAAAAACAACTGCAAATCTTTTTTATATATGCTATAATTTTCTTATGTTTAATAAAAGATTTTTGCCAATTGGCATTTAGAGTTTTGAAAAACTTCGCAAAAATAATTATCTGTATGTAGACAAAACGCCCTTTGTTTACGATTTAGCACAGACTTGTTCCCCTTATTTTTTAAGCCGTCCCCGTCGTTTTGGAAAAAGTCTTTTACTTTCTATGATGAAAGCTTATTTTGAAGGTAAAAAAGAACTTTTTTTGGGGCTTGCACTAGAAAAATAAAATCGTCTTTTATAAGTTTTTTGAATAAATTTCCCCTTCCTGTGAGATTATGGTTTTAATTTTTCGGGAGGGGAATTTTATTTTAAATATAGAGAAAAGTTGTTATAACAGAAAATTATAAATTTAATTTTTAATCTTTTGCTGAAAGTTCAGTTTGCCGGCTATATATATAGTGACGGTGTTCAAGATTTTTTTAGGTGAGGATTTAAATGGTTAGGCGTGAAGAATCAGCTTTGATTTTTTTGATGAGAATGTTTGTTTTGGTTTTGTCGCTTTCTTTTATGGTGACGAACTGTAGTTGTTCGAGTTCAAAAAATTTGAGGGGAATTTACGAGGTTTCTGGGGAAATGTCTGTTTTTGATGAAAGCGTTGGGGGCAGTGCGTTTAGGTTTTGTTTTAAAAATAAATCTTATGAAAATGTGAAGAACTTTGTTCTTGTGGTAGGATTGTTAGATTCTGATGGGGAACCGGCTTTTTTTGATCGAGATTTTTTGGAATATGAAGTTCTGGAAGAGATTGGTGCAGGTGAAGAAAAAGAATTTGTGATTTCGTTGGATGAATATTTTGAAACAGAAGTTGAAACTGAGTATTGGACTGATTTTCTTTATGTGCGGCGGATTGAATTTGAGTCTGGAAGAATTTTTGAGGACGCGTTTGGGTTTTATTATTTGTAATAGGGCCCCGCACAAAGCGTGTAGGGGCCCGCCTTTGGCGGGTTGCAAAGCAATGAGCGAAATAGCGAACCCCGGAAGGCGCCTTGGTTGTTGGCCCTTTGCCCAGAAAATCTTGAATCGTTAAATTATTGATTTTGGAAAAATGATGAAAAATTTTTGTAGACAGGTTGGCACTAAAGATGCGGTTGTTTTTTCGGTTTTTGGACAGAATTTTTTGTTTAGTGCGTCGTCGCTGACTTATTTTCCGATTACGGATTGTGCGGCGGAATTGATTTTGAATGATTTTACTGATGAAAAATTTTTGAAAAGTCTTGAAAGTAAGTTTTCGCGGAAAGAAATTTTTTTAACGGTGAATAAAATTCGTGAGTTTTATGATAAAAAAATAATTTGTGAGCGAAAGAATTATTCTAAAGGGGAAATTTTTTACAATGATTATCATTTGAAGCTGGTTCAGTCTACTCGATGTAATTTGAATTGTAGTTATTGTTTTTCTAAAAAGGATTCTTCTTTTGATATGAGTGTTGAAACTGCGAAAAAGGCGATTTTGTTTTTTGTGGAAAAATTTGTTCCGGATAAAAACAGGCGAATTATTGTGGATTTGACAGGTTCAGGGGAACCACTTGTTAGGTTTGATTTTGTGATTGAAGTTAATAAGTTTGTTCTTGAATTGAAGAAAAAGTTGAATTTGAATATTTTTTGTCAACTTGCGACGAATGGGATGCTTCTTTCTAAAGAAAAAAGTGATTTGATGAAAAAAAACGGGATTTTGTTTGGTGTGAGTCTTGATGGAAATAAGGAAAAAACTGAAAAAAATCGGTGCGGATTGAATTATGATTTAGTTTCGAAAAATATTTTTGATATTGAAAATAAGGATTTTTTTGGTCTTGCTTCGACTTATTCAGGGAATAATTATGATTTTGTGGAAATTTTTAAATCTTTGGCGGTTTTTAAGCCTGAAGTGATTGGAATGAAACCTGTTAGACTTTTGGAAAGTGATTTGAATTCTGTAAATATGAATAATATAGAAGAAATCAAAAAATCTTATGAAAAGTTTTTGAAATGGATTTACAAACAGTTAGTCGGTGGCAGAAAAGATTATTTTGAAATGTTTATTAAGAGCGAAGATTTTTTAGTGCGATTTTTGAAAATTACTTTAAGGCCTTTTAGAGTTTTTTACAGATGTTCGAGTGCGGTAAATTCTTTTGCTGTTGATTCGAAGGGAAATATTCTGATTTGTCCGGCGTTTGTTGGTAAAAAAGAAGGTGTGATTGGAAATTTGGAAAATGGAATTGAGCCTGGAATGAAGAAGAAATTTGAGGCCTTGTATGCGGATAAAATTAGTTGGTGTAAAAATTGTTGGGCTAGGTACACTTGTGCTGGTGAATGTTTTGCAGTCGGGTTTTCAAATTTTGGAGTTTTTGAAAGGCCTTCTAAAGCGATGTGTGAATTGAAAAAATTTTTGATACAACTTTCGGTTTATTTCTGGACTTGTTTGAGGTTTGAACATGAAGATTTATATCAGCATCTTTTACAAAGATTTTGATTTAAAAATGAAGAGAACGGTTGATTAATGTCGTCTGTTTACAAAATTTTTCATTTTTGTTTTGAGGTTTTACATCTTATGGATTTAAAATCTTAAAAATGTATAAAATTTTAAAAATTGGGTGAAAAAAGAAGTTTAATTTAAAAAAAAATGTTATGCTAATATTCAAGAATTAAAAATTTTTGAGGTATTAGTTATGAAAAAGGCAATTTTAGTTTCATTGTTGATAAATTTTGTTTGTGGGATAACATTTGCTTCAAAAGTTATTTCAATGGATAAACCTAAGAGAGAGCAATTTATTGTTCGTGACATGGACGGAAATCAGTTTAGTTTGGATATGAAAATTGATACTGTTTATGAAATCTTGGGGGAACCGGTAAAAAAGACAAATCTTTGGGCTAAAAAATCGGATGCGCCTTGTAGATTTTATAAAGTTGAGTACGCGGGGGTAAGATTTTTTTATTACGATGATGATAATAGGGTTTCAGAAATTCAGATTACTGGGCCTGATTTTTCGGTCGTTGATAATGGAATCACTTTTGGGACTTATTATAAAGATGTTTTGGAACAGTATAAAAAAGCTTGTTCTAGAAAAAAAATTAATAGCGCCCGGGATCATATGGTGTATTTGATTTTGGATTTTACTTCGAGTGCGACTGATTTAGAGCAAAAGGCAAATGAGTTTGAAGGTTATGCGCCGGCAATCAGATTTTTTATTGATGATGAAACGAAAAATTGTGTTCAGATTAACATTTATTGGTCAAAACGAAATTTGATGGATGAAAATTAAATTTTTTATTTTCGCATGGAAATTGCTCGGGCGGTGTTGAAAGCTTTTTTCATTCCGACTGAAAATAAAATTGGAAGAAGTTTCATGTACATTTTGATTGAAGTTTTTCCTCCGCGAGCTATATAGGCTTTTTTCGATTGTTCAAAGATTTTTGAAACGAGCGGAATAAAGTTTATGAACATTGAAATGGTGTCTGTGAATGTTGAGTTTTGTTTTAAATGAAAGATTTTTCGGATTCGGCTTTCGATTTTGAAAATTCCTTCGCGGATTTCAAGTGATGTTGAAGTTTTAAAGATTAAAGACGAACTTTGCATGATGCAGAAGATTTTTAGCAGAATGAAAATGTTTTCTTTTTGGTTTTGCCATGAAAATTGTGTTTTAAAATCTGATGTTTGGTTGAAAATGCAGGTTAGAATCTGGATGAAAAAAAGAATTATTGCGTAATAAAGTGCGGGTTTTAAATCTGTGAGTTGTTCTTTTAGTGAAAATTTTAAAAGAAATGCAACTGTAAACTGAATGATTATTAAGGCAATAGAAAATTCTATTGGAAGACACAAAAATAAAATATTTAAAATCGGTATAAAAATCAGTTTAAACTGGCAAGGACAAGTGTGAAGTGGGGAAGAGCCTTTTTTATATGAAAAAATAGAATATTTTTGTGTCATTTATTTTACCAGACTAAATCTTGGAGTTTTGTGTAAGATGTAAGTGGATTTTTGATGTTCCATTTTTCGAGATTGGTTTCTAGCGCTTTTTCGGGTTTGTCATCGAAAACTTTTTGACCGCGGAATAGGACTATGAATTTGTTAGCGAGACCGAGGCATTTTTCTATTTCATGGGTTAGAATTACGATTGTCGTTTTTTGATTTTTTAATGATTTTATGAGTGCGTTGACTTGTTTTACTCCGGAAAAATCTAAGTTTGTATAAGGTTCGTCTAAAATGATGACTGGATTTTCCATTGCGAGCATGCAAGCGATTGCGAGTCTGCGTTTTTCGCCACCGGATAAAAATCTTGCTGGAAAATCAGCTTTTTGTGTGAGACCGGTTTTTTCTAGTGCTGAACGGACATTTTCTTCGATTTTAGATTTTGAAAATTTCAAGTTTTTAGGGCCGAACGCAATATCTTCTCGAGGAGTTTCGCCTAAAATTTGAGTTTCAGCTTCTTGAAAAACGAGTCCTACGCGATCTTGATTTTCTATGGTTCCTGAATCAGCGGTTTCTAGTCCTGCGATAATGGACATTAGAACGCTTTTTCCGGAGCCGTTTTCGCCACCAATAATTGTGCATTCGCCGTCATTGATTTGAAACGAAACATTCTGTAGGGCCTTTTTGGTTCCGCTATAAGTTTCGAAAGATTTGCATACATTATTGATTTTGATCATTTATTCCTCTGATTTTTCTGTTTTTGGATTTTGATTTGAAGATGAAAACAGATATTGAGCGAGAATTGGTCGAACAGTCAGGGCAACGGGAATAGAAATTACAATCTTTAAAATGTCGCCTGGAATATACGGAAGAACACATGCAGCCATTGTATATGAAAGTGCTGTTTTATCGACTGGAACTTTCTGTGCGGCTTTTGCCCATGAAGAAAAGTGAATCACGCCTGGAATGTATAATAAAATCATTCCGATAAAAATAGCAATACTAATTCTGATTGCAGATTTTAAAGTGATTTTCTTTTCTGTGACTGAGGGGCGACCCGCAATAAAGCCTGAAGCGACTGAGCCGATTAAATATCCTGGTAAAAATCCGCCGGTTGGGCCAATCCAAACTGCAATTCCGCTTGTGCCTCCTGAATAAACTGGAAGTCCGATTAATCCGGCGAGCAAAAATAATGCCGTTGGTAAAAATCCTAGGTAGCTTCCGAGAATTACTGAAGTGAGAATGCACAAAACATTTTGCAAAACGATTGGGACAAATCCGAGTGGAATTTTTATGAAACAGCCGACGCAAATTAGAGCGGCAAATAATGCAATGAATGATAATGTTAAAATTGATTTATTTTTCATAAAGACGATTCTACAGTATTGTAAACTTAAATTCAATATATGGTTTACATTCTTTAAAGTTGGAATTGTTATATAGTAGAAAAAAATTAAAAAAAATTGCATAATTAGATTCTTATGGAAAATGATGAAAAAATGTTAGATGAATGTAGGGTTCTACTTCAAAATTGCAAAAATGAAGCTCAAAAGCGTTTGGTGGGCCAGGAAAATATAATCGAGGGAATTTTAACTGCTTTTGTTGCCGGCGGACATATTTTACTTGAAGGCGGTCCGGGGCTTGCAAAAACTTTAGCTATAAAAACTTTTTCAGAAATTTCAGGGCTGGATTTTAAGCGAATTCAGTTTACGCCAGATTTACTTCCGGCTGATGTTACGGGAACTTTGATTTACGAACAGAATAAAGGCTCTTTTTCAGTGCGAAAGGGGCCTGTTTTTGCGAATATTGTTTTGGCGGATGAAATAAATCGTTCTCCGGCGAAAGTTCAATCTGCAATGCTTCAGGCGATGGAAGAAAAATGCGTTACTTTGGGGGATGAAACTTACAAACTTCCGGAACCATTTTTCGTTCTTGCAACACAAAACCCGATTGAGCAGGAAGGAACTTACAATCTTCCAGAAGCGGAATTAGATCGATTTTTAATTAAAGTGAATGTTGATTATCCTTCAATTCAGGATGAAGTAAAAATTATTCAGAGTATGGGGAATGCTGAAAAAATCCCTGTGCAAAAGATTTTAAATGAATCTTCTATTAAAATGCTTCGTTCTTCTGTGGAAAAAATTGTTTGCGATCAAAAAATTGCAGAATACATTGCAAAAATAATCAGCGTTACTCGTCCGTCTCAGAAAAAATTGGCTTCCCATGCTGAATACGATATAACCCGCTACATTTCTTATGGTGCTTCTCCTCGTGCGGGAATTGCTATGATTTTGTGTGCGAAAGTTCAGGCCCTTTTTGCCGGTCGATCGTTTGTTCTTCCAGAAGATGTGAAAAAAATCGCTCCTCAAGTTTTGCGTCATCGTTTGGTTTTGTCGTACGAGGCATTCGCAGACGAAATTACTGCTGACGAAATCATTTCCAAAATTTTAGATTATATTCCGTTACCGTAGTATGCAAAATTTTATTTCCGACAATAAAACTTCTCTTTCAAAAAAAGCAAAATATTTGCGCTTTGCTTCATCATCTCTTGCTGAATGTATGCGGTCCGGAACTTTTAATTCTCTTTACAAAGGTCAGGGCGTTGAATTTTCTGGGGTTCGTGAATATTTGTATGGTGATGATGTTCGTTCAATCGATTGGAATGTTACTGCCCGAATGAAAAAATCGTTTGTAAAAGTTTTTGAAGAAGAAAAGGAAATGCAAGTTTTTCTGATTGTTGACCGTTCGCTTTCAATGTTTACGGGCTCTAAAAAAAATGTAAAATACAAAACGGCATGTGAAATTGCAAGTCTTTTGGCGTTTGCAAGCGAATATAATCAAAGTGCGGTTGGGGCAGTTTTTTTTGACGGCGAAATCAGTTTTAGCTGCAAGCCTGAAGTTGGAAATAAGCAGACGATGATTTTGCTTTCAAAATTGGATAAAGTTGAAAATGTTGTGCCTGGTTCGGTTTTAAAAAATGCGATTCAAGGGGCGATTAAAATTTTAAGGCGAAAATCCCTTGTTTTTATAATTTCAGATTTTAGAAGTGAAGGTTACGAGGATTCTTTAAAAATCTTGTGTCAAAAAAATGATGTAATTCCGATTTGTATTACCGACACTTCCGATTTGGAAATAGAATCTGTTGGCTCTTTGCCGTTTTTGGACCCGGAAACAAAAAAGCGAATGATTTTGCCGACTTCAAAAAAAGCGTTTCGCGATGCCTGGAAAGAAGATTTTAAAAATCGCACAAATCAATGGAAAGATTTTTGTGTTCGACACGGTGCAAAGCCATTTTTTATTTCTACGGAAGATGATGTTTTGAGAAGTCTTTCAGTTTTGTTGAAAAAAATATGAAAAAAAAGTTTTTAATTGTAATTTTAGGTTTATTTTGTAATTTTTTATTTTCTCAAACGAATATTGTTGAATCAGTTTCGCCTAAAAATTTTTATGTAGGCGATTTTGTAGAACTTTCGTATTCATTCAAAAGCGGAATTGATTTTTTTTCTGATTTAGAAAAAGATGTTTTTTTGCGTGAATTAAAAATTTCTTCCCTTTCAAAAGAATGGCAAAACCAGGATTTTACAGTAAAAAGACTTTATTTAAAACGCGAAAACACAACTTATTCCCTGATAATCGATTTTGTCCCCTGGAAAACGGGCGTTTTAATTTTCCCGGAAATCGATTTATTTTCCCTGATTTTTGAAAAATCTTCAGTTCCGTTTGTGATAAAATTAAGTCCCGTCGAAGTAAGTTCAATTTTGGCGCAAAATGTGGAATTAAAACCGCTGATTGGCCCAAAACTCATTCCCGGAACAATTTATTTTGTTTGGGTTGTGATAATCGTTTTTTTAGTGGTAGTTTTTTTTGTCTTAAGTGTCCTTTTCCGCTGGAAAAAAGTTTCGCAAAAGGTAAAAGATTTTAAACTTCGACTTTTATATTCAAAAAATGCAAAAAAATCTTTAAAACTGATTTTAAAACTTCAAAAAAAGCGATTACAGGATTCTGATTTTGCACAAAATCTCCAGAAGATTTTAAAAGATTATATTTCGGTTCGTTTTGGAAGAAATTTTTTGTCGTGTGAAACTTCGAAAATCTTTTCTGAATTTGAAAATATTTTTCAGGGCACAATGTCGGATTTTTATCAGGAACAGATTGAAAGTCTGGTTTCAGTTTTTTACCGCACGGATTATATTCGTTTTGCCCAAAATTCGATTGATTCTGCGCGGCTCCCTCAGGAAAAATTTTCTGCAAATTTTTTACCAGATGAAAAATCGAGTATTTGTAAAAATTGTACAGATTTTATAAAAAATATTGAAAAAGGAAGTTTTTAATGCCAAGTTTTCAAAATCCGCAAGCATTTTTTTTACTTTTTTTCATTCCGCTGATTTTTATTCTCAGAAAATTTAAAATCTTTTTTA
>CAVHIX010000048.1:0-2878 GCA_963636135.1 Anaerovoracaceae bacterium | reverse complement strand
TCTTTTTTAAAATTTCGTTTTTTCTAACTCTTTCAAATTCTCCGGGTCATTCTTTTGATTACAATTTAAAACCGCGGCGAATTATTTCGTTTTTCAGCAATTTTTTTCTGATTCTGGCGTATTTTTTTTGCGTTTTGTCGCTTGCAAAACCGGTAACTTACAAAACTGAACGAGTTTTTACTTCCCGCGGAAACGACATTATTTTTGTGCTTGATGTGAGCCCTTCGATGGCTGCAAAAGATATTTCAGAATCGAATAAAAATACAAAAAAAACGCGAATTCAGGCTGCAAAAGAATCGATTTTAAAAATAATTGAATCAAATTCCGGTTCGAGTTTTGGTTTAGTCGGAATGGCAAAAGAATCTGCGGTTTTAGTGCCCCCTACAGTCGACCACAATTTTTTCATTCAAAAATTAAATGAAGTTCAGATTGGTTCTTTAGGTGACGGAACGGCTCTTGGCGTGGGTTTAAGCACCGCAGTGTATCATTTGGCGTCTTCAAAAGCTGGAAAAAAGGCAATCGTCTTAATTACGGATGGCGAAAATAACGCTGGCTCAATTCACCCGGAAACTGCCGCAACTTTAGCCGCAAAAAGAAATATTTCACTTTACACTCTCGGGGTCGGCACAAAAGGAAAATCCGCTTTGGAATATATTGACCCTTCCACCGGAAAACTGATTTCAGGCTCTTTTTCATCTTCATTTGATTCTTCTCAGTTAAAAAAACTTTCTTCCCTTGCTGGCGGCCGATATTTTGAAACTACAACGCTAAACGAATTAAATTTGGCCCTTTCAATGATTTCAAAATCGGAAAGTACAGTGCAAAGTTATTATTCAAAAATTACGAGCATCGAATATTACGAAAATCTTCTATTATTGTCGCTGATTTTTGTAATTTTCGCCTGGATTTTAAAAAGATTATACTTAAAGGAGTTGTTTTAATGAATTTTACAATCGAACGCCCCTACGCTTTTTACGCTTTAATTTTGCTCCTTCCTGCGATTTTAATTATTTTTTTTAAATACAAAAAGATTTGCAAAAAGGCCGATTTTTTTCAGCCGAATTATACTCTTTCGCTTCATAAAGTTAAAAAACACGATTTTTTGTTCCGGGTGATTTTTTTGCGTACTTTTTTACGGATTTTAAGTTTTATTTGTCTTGTTTGTGCGTTTGCCGGTTTTTCGTGGGGAACTTATCTTGAGCCGGTTCAGAAAAATGGAACTGCCGTGAGTATGGTTTTCGATATTTCTTACAGTATGATGGCAAAAGATTGTCCGGATTCCAAAACGCGACTTGAAACTGCTGTAAATTATGCAAAACTTCTTTTAGAAAAAATGGAAAATCAGAATATTTCGGTTCTTCTTGCAAAAGGTGAAGGCGAAGTGATTCTTCCGTTGACCGAAGACCGCGAAAGTGTGGAAAGTCTGCTTGATTCGTTGAGTCCAAAATTGATGAGCAGCGTTGGAACGAGTCTTGGCGGGGGAGTTTTGGCGGCATTGCAAAAATTTCCTTCAAAATCGTCTCTTTCAAACAGAATTTGGCTTTTCACAGATGGCGAAGAAACCGATGGAAAATTGCAAAGTGCCTTGGAAGAATGTTTTAATCTTGGCGTAAATGTTTTTATAATCGGATTTGGCGCAGAAACAGAAACTCAAGTTTTAGCTGGCGACGGAAAAACAAAAATTTTTACAGCTTTGCGAAGTGAAAATCTTGAAAAAATGTGCAAATCTATCGCTGAAAAAAATGTTTCTTCTAAAAATGATGTAAAAATCGAATTTATTGATTCCACGGAACCTGGTTCTGCCTTAAAAATTTTAAAATCGTTAAAAAAATCAGTAAAAAATACAAAATCTGAAATTTCAGAAGACATCACATACGAAGTAAAACCGGTTAAGCGATATTCAATTTTTATAGTTTTAGCGATAATCTTTTTTATTTTGAGTTTTATTTTTTCAGAATTGAATGTGGACTTTTTCCGGCGAAAAAATATTTCCGTTTTGATGATTTTTTCTGTATTTTTGTTTTCATCGTGCACATCTCATTTTGAAGGGGCAAAAACGATTTTGTTCAGTTCGTGGGCATGGAATCAAAATCAGTATAATAAAGCGGTTTCCGGATTTTTCAAAACTGTCGAAGAATCAAATCAGGAAAAAGATTTTATTCTCAATCAGTATGCCCTCTACAATCTTGCGGTAACTTATTCTGCTCAAAACGAAAATAAAGTTGCACTTGAGCGGTTTTCGATGATTAGCGAAAATGCCCCCGACGATTTAAAATTTGCAACTTTTTACGATATGGGCGTAATTTTTCATCAGCAGGGGGAATATAAAAAAGCTGCTGAATGTTTTAAAGAATCGTTAAAAATCAAAAGTGATGATACAAATGCCAAAAATAATTACGAACTTTCTCTTTTAAAATTTGAAAATCAGGCTAAAAATAAAGAAAATACATATCACGCCGTTTCAGAATCGGAACAAAAAAATTCTGCAAAAGAAAATTCCGTTTTTAATGTCATAAGGGAGTATGAAAAACAGCAATGGAAAAACAACGAATCAATACAAAATTCAAATTTGTCGCAGGATTATTAAAATTTTTCGCGATTTTTCAAATTTTATTCGCACCCTTGTATTCGCAGCACCTAAATTCAAAAATAATCCGAACTTTGAGCCTTTCTACAGAAGAAGAAGTTTTGTACAGCGACACAGATATTTTATTTTCCGTGGAATTTCCGTATGCCAAACCTTCCGAATTTGAATACAAAATTAAAACTCTGCCTGAAAAAGTGCATTTAAAATCGTCATTTATGTCGCCGGAAAATGGTGGAACGCTTTTAAAAATCTGGTTTTCATTTGATGAAGAAGGAATATATTCCCTTCCGT
>CAVHIX010000047.1:9991-12140 GCA_963636135.1 Anaerovoracaceae bacterium | reverse complement strand
AGACTTCCGGTCAGATTTTTGTGAATAAAAAAGTTTTGGGCGAAAACAATTTTTCAGATTTTAAAGAGATTTCAGATTTTTCAAAAAAAGAAGCAAAAATTTATCGTGAAAATGTAAAATATGTTTTTCAAGATCCGGCAAAATCGTTAAATCCCAAAATGACGATTTTAGAAATTCTAACTTCGCCTTTAAAATATTCAAGTCAGTGGAATGGAAAAGAAGACGCGCTTTTTAGGGCAAAAAAAATTATAAATGAAGTGGGCCTTTCTGAGCAGGATTTGTTTCGTAGGCCTTCAGAATTTTCCGGGGGGCAGAGGCAGCGAATTTCAATTGCCCGCGAACTGATTATGAATCCCCTTTTGCTTTTGTGTGATGAAGTCGTTTCTGCGCTCGATGTTTCAATTCAGGGGCAGATTATAAATATGCTAAAAGATGCGCAAAATTCCCGCGGATTAAGTTATGTTTTTATTACACACGATTTGCGCGTTGCCTGTTATTTTTGTGACACGATTGGCGTAATGTATCGTGGCGTTTTAGTTGAAGAGGCCCCCGCAAAAGATTTTTATAAAAACGCTTTTCATCCGTACACAAAACTTTTATTTCAGGGCGCTTCTTCAAATTTCAGTGAATCTAACCTTGAAGTAAAAACGACTTTACAAAAAGAAAATTGCTGTCCGTTTGCTTACCGATGCGAATATGCAACAGAAAAATGTAAATCTTCTTTGCCGGAATTTAAAAATATTTCTGATTCGCAGAGAGTCCGTTGTTTTTTAGAATAACCGTAAAATAAAAATTGAATTCATAAAAAAAATTTACTATAATGTTTTTATGGAACACGGAACAATTACACAGGATAATCACGCAGCTTTATGGCATGGCAGATTTAAGGAAGGCCCGGACGCTGCGGCAGTTGCATTTGAAACTTCAATTAATGTAGACGAACGAATGGCTTTTGACGACATAAACGGAAGTATCGCGCACGCAAAAATGTTGCAGAAAACCGGTTTAATTTCAGCAGATGAAGGCAAAAAAATTGTAGAAGGCCTTGAATCAATTAAAAACGATTTACAAAATCAGACTTTAAAAATCGATTACAGCGCCGAAGATATTCATTCTTTTATAGAAGCAACTTTAACAGACCGAATTGGCGAACCTGGAAAAAAAGTTCACACTGGCCGAAGCCGAAACGATCAAATCGCTTTAGACGAACGACTTTATCTTTGCAGAACGATTCCAGAATTGCAGAATAAAATTTTAAATCTTATTTCTGAATTAACAAAAATTTCAAAAAATCACACAAAAGATATAATTCCGGGTTTTACGCATATGCAGCACGCTCAGCCGGTAACGCTTTCACATCATCTTTGTGCATGGAGTTGGATGCTCACTCGCGATTGGTCTCGTCTTGAAGATTCTTTAAAACGAATTAAAATCAGTCCGATTGGTGCCGGTGCCTTAGCGGGAAGTGGTCTTCCGTTGGACAGAAAATACGAAGCGGGCCTTTTAGGCTTTTCTGAAATTACAAAAAATAGTTTGGACAGCGTTTCAGACAGAGATTATTGTATTGAAATCTGTTCGTGCCTTTCTGTTTTGCAAATGCATTTGAGTCGTTTTTGTGAAGAAATTGTTTTGTGGTCAACTACGGAATTCAATTTTATAAATTTGAGCGAAAAGTGGTCTACAGGTTCTTCGATTATGCCTCAAAAAAAGAATCCGGATTTTGCAGAATTAATCCGTGGACGAACTGGTCGGGTTTACGGCGATTTAATTTCTCTTTTAACGATGATGAAAGCTCTTCCGTTGTCGTATGATCGCGATATGCAGGAAGATAAACAGCCTTTGTTCGAAGCTCTAGACACTGTTGAATCTTGTATAGAAATTTTTACATATATGATTTCGTCTGCGACATGGAATACTCAAAAAATGAAAGATGCCTGCCAGGACGGATTTTTAAATGCTACAGATGTTGCAGATTATCTTGTAAAAAAAGGATTGCCGTTTAGAACTGCCCATTCGGTTAGTGCAACTTGTGTTCGGCTTGCAATCGAAAAAAATTGCCGTCTGGAAGATTTAAAAATAGAAGATTTTAAAAATATCAGTGAATTATTTGAAAACGATATTTACAAAATCATTTCGCCAGAAAATTGTG